>NZ_JADBUP010000075.1:0-23683 GCF_020245605.1 Microcystis sp. M061S2
AAATACACGGCAGAAGTCGTCGACATGACAGAAAAGAGCTTCTAGACTAGACATAGATGGGTTGGGGGTGCTGAGTTTATATATTTTTCAGCTTACTAGCCCCCGCCTTTTCTTTCCTCCCTTATCCCGAACTGACGTTACCTACTTAAAACTACATTCCCATAATTTCGTAACCGGAATCTACATAAATAATCTGACCGGTAATACCACTAGCAAGATCACTGGCTAAAAAAGCGGCCGTATTTCCCACCTCAATTTGTGTCACGGTGCGATGTAAAGGAGCGATTTCTTCCACATGATGGATCATATCAAGAATTCCCCCCACGGCCGAAGATGCTAAGGTGCGAATTGGACCGGCGGAAATACCATTAACTCGGATCTTTTGACCACCTAATTCGGCGGCTAAATAGCGAACACTCATTTCTAAACCAGCTTTTGCCACCCCCATTAAATTATAGTTAGGAATTACCTTGACACCACCGAGATAGGTAAGAGTGATAATACTTCCCCCTTCCGTCATCAAAGGTTTAGCCGATCGCGCTAGACGGGTTAGGGAAAAAGTGCTAATATCTAGGGATTTAGTGAAAGCTTCCCGAGGGATGGCGGTAAAATCGCCCGTTAAACCCTCTTTATCGGCAAAAGCGAGACAGTGAATCAAAATATCCAGTTTGCCCCATTTTTCCGCCACTGTAGCGAAAGTATCTTCTACCTGTTGGTCATTTTGGACATCGCAGGGGACATAAAAAGCGGGATTAAGTTCATCGGCCAATTCTCGCACTTTTTTCTCAAAACGGCCCTTTTCGTCGGGGAGATAGGTGACACCGATATTTGCACCAGCTTGATGGAGTTGTTGGGCAATTCCCCAAGCGATCGAGCGATTATTGGCAATTCCCGTCACTAGGGCGTTTTTTCCCGTTAAATCTAACATAGTTCTCGTTTCTCTTACAAAAATCTCCCCAATAGCCGACCCCAGCGAGATTCGGTATAATAGGGATACAGATAACGGGGCAGCAATGATCACCCCTCCCCCATTGTCTGGCAAAAAGCGCCCAAAACTTTTCCCAGTTTAGGCAGCGGTTATGTTTAATAGAGGTGACACTCGTTGCATAATAAAAACAATTTTCCCCTTTTTTGGATGTGAGATGGACTTATCCCTAATACAAGATAAACCCCTAGCAGATGTGTTCCGTCGAATCGGCAGCGGCAATTTCCCCCCGGTGGTGGAATTGTTCGAGCGTGGCAAAACGATCTTTTTCCCGGGAGATCCCGCCGAAAGAGTCTATTTTTTGCTGAAAGGAGCCGTTAAGTTGTCGCGAGTCTATGAAGCGGGAGAAGAAATTACCGTGGCTCTACTGCGGGAAAATAGCGTCTTTGGTGTGCTATCCTTACTCACCGGCCAGCGATCGGATCGTTTTTATCATGCCGTGGCTTTTACTCCGGTAGAATTACTCTCGGCCCCGATCGATCAGGTAGAAAGATCCCTCCGCAATAATCCCGATTTATCAATGTTGATGCTGCAGGGGTTGTCCTCGCGGATTCTGCAAACGGAAATGATGATCGAAACCTTGGCTCACCGGGATATGGGTTCCCGTTTGGTCAGTTTTTTATTGATTCTCTGTCGTGATTTTGGGGTTCCCACCACCGATGGCATCCGGGTGGATCTAAAATTGTCTCACCAAGCGATCGCAGAAGCGATCGGTTCTACCCGCGTCACTGTCACCCGTTTATTGGGAGAGCTGCGGGATCAAGAAATGGTCTCAATTTACAAGAAGAAAATTACCGTCCATAATCCCGTCGCTCTCAGTCAACAATTTACTTAAATTCTGGATGACTAGCGCTTATATTTTGGTTTTGGCCATCGTGGTTTTAGGTGGTCTGATAGCGGCGGTTGGCGATCGCATAGGGAGCCGTATCGGTAAGAAAAGGATGCGTTTATTTAATCTGCGTCCGAAACAAACCGCAACTTTAATGACGATTGTAACGGGAATTTTGATCGCCGGCTCCACTTTAATTGTCTTGTTTGCTTCTAGTAAATCCCTGCGTCAAGGGGTTTTTGAACTGGATCGCCTGTTAAATGAACGTCGTGCCGCTATCAAAGATTTAGAAAGTCAGGTAAGAAAAACCACCGAGCAAAAAAATCAGGTGGAAAAGGCTTTAAAAACGGCTAAAAGTGAACAGATAGCTGTGCAGAAACGTCTAGAGGTTCTTAACAAAAATTATCAAGCTTCTCGTCAACGTTTGCGATTAGTTTCGGGACAGTTGGAAAAGTTCCGCAAGGAAGTGGCTAATTTAAATAATGAACGAGTTATTTTAACTAATCAAAAGGCACAGTTAAGCAGTCAACGGGATCAATTGTTTCAACAAAAATCAATTCTTTCTAGTCAGATAAATCAACTACAAACCACCGTTAAAGTTAGAGATAAAGAGTTGGCTAATCAACAAAAGTTATTAACAACCAGACAAGCGCGACTTCAACAGTTGGAAACTCAACAAAAAACCCTACAGCTAGAAATTGATCGCCGGGATCAACGCATTGGAGAACTCGATCGATCGATTGTGGATAAAAATTTGGCTTTGGAACAGCGCGAGGGAAAATTAAAAGATTTAGAAACCCAAATGGCTTTTCTTAAGCGGGAAGTGGAAGTTTTAGAGCAATACTATCAAACCTATCAAGAATTGCGGGAAAAACAAATCGCTATTTTCCGGGGACAGGTGTTATCTTTTGGAGCTTTTCGTATTGTTGATACTCAAGCTATTGTCGCTGTTATTGATAAGTTATTGCGAGAAGCGAATATAAATGCTATCCGTGCCACCCAACCGAATCAGCCTAATTTTGACCAGCGTTTAGTTAAGATCACAAAAGCACAGGTAGAACAGTTAAGTCAACAATTACAGGACGGTAAAGAATATGTGGTGAGAATCCTTTCAGCAGGTAATTATGTTTTAGGAGAAACCGAGATTCGTGTCTTTGCTGATGTGGTTCCCAATCAAAGAGTTTTTGAGGAGAAACAGGTAATCGCTGCCGTTTCCATTGATCCCCAAAATATGACGGAAGAAGACCTACAAAAGCGTTTAGATTTACTCTTAGCTTCGGCTCAATTTCGCGCTAGAAGTGCGGGAGTTTTAGGGTCAATTCAAGTGGAAGATGGGTTATTAACTACGGTAGTTAACTTTATTGGTCAAGTGAAAAAGTCGGGTAATTCTATCGAGACACTTGAGGCAATTGCTGCTAGTAAAACTAATACTGCTGGCCCCTTAACTTTGCGTTTAGTAGCGGTAAAAGATGGTAAAATTATTTTTAGTACGTCTTCTTAAAAGATAGCTAAAGTTAGGAGTTGAGATTAAAATCAATTCCTTCGTAAATATCGGCAAGATTTAAGCTAATTCCTAAAGAATCTAGGGATATAATTCCCCTAGCTGGGGTGTATTCTTGCAGTAACCAATTATTCTCTGAGGTTTTGCTATAGGATTCTATTAGTATCTCTCCTTGACTGACGAGAAGATATTGGTTTAATTGGGGTATAGAACGATAATAACGAAATTTATCACCCCGATCATAACTGGAGGTGGAAGGACATAAAACTTCGATAATTAGGCAGGGATTTAAAATTTCATCGTTGCGATTATCACTCAATAATGGTTCCCCGGCAATGATCATTAAATCTGGGTATAAACCTCGATTATATTGGGGGATCCATAGACGTAGATCACTAGATTGAAGACGATAATTAGTTCCTCTTAAAGCTAATTTAAGCAGAACAATCAGATTAATGAGAATACTATTATGATTGATGCTTCCCCCTGTCATCTCGATAATTTCCCCGTCGTGATATTCGTGTTTAGTTTCTGCGCTAGTTTCTAGGTTGCGATATTCTTCTAAGCTGAGAATTTCGGGAGGAGATTGAGTCAACATTTTTACAGATTAGATATTCTTTTATTTAATCATAACACAATTAATGCTACCTATTTAATTCTAATTCCCCTTGGAGAAAATCAATAAATTGTCTAGCAGTTCTTCCCGATCGCCCATTATGTTGGGTTGCCCATTGTTTGGCACGAAATTCTAAGTCTTCTAAGCTAATTTTTAATTTAGCTAAACTTGCTAAATGATGCACTATTTCCAAATATTTTTCTTGATTAGCCGGTTCAAAAGTTAGGGTTAAACCAAAACGATCACTAAAGGATAATTTTTCTTGTACTGTGTCCCAATTATGCACTTCATCACTATCTTTTGGTTGGGGTCGATCGGCGAAAAATTCTCTGACTAAATGTCGGCGATTAGAAGTGGCATAAACTACGACATTTTTCGGTCTAGCGGTGACACTTCCCTCTAAAACAACCTTTAAAGCTTTAAAAGCTTCATCGTCTTCTTCAAAGGATAAATCATCGACAAAGATAATAAATTTTTGGGGCAAATCTCGCAGGATTTCAATAATTAATGGTAGGTCTTTTAATTGCGATTTTGCCACTTCAATTAAGCGCAATCCCTGACTATGATATTTTTGCAATAATCCCTTGACTAGAGAAGATTTTCCCGAACCCCGGCTGCCATAGAGTAGGACATTTAAAGCGCGATAACCTGCTAATAAAAACTCAGTGTTTTTAATCAAGGTTTCCTTGGGCATTTCATAACCGACTATGTCTTGAATCTGCACGGGATCGGGATGAGTAATTCCTTGTAATCTGCCTTCTTGCCACCTTAAAGCTTGATAACGGGCAAAAATTCCTGTACCACACTCACGATAATAATCGGCTAGATCTTCGACTAATTCCGGCCAATCTAAACCAGAATGTAGAAAACTTTCTAATTTATTGTCCACTTCCCAAGCGGGGAAACTGAGAAATTTAATTCGTTCAAAAATTGTCGAATTGCTGAGGCTATAAATGCTAGAATTATAGAGAGATTGGAGGATAGATAAATCCTGTTTCACGCCATTAATTAAAGATTCGGGTAACTCCCAAACACTTTTTTTCTGTACCTGTTGACTAAAGGGATTGTCATCTAATAAAATTTGTTCGACTAGAAAATCATTCCAACTAATATTTTTAGATGCTAAAGCTTGAAACCATTGACCATAGGCTTTTAGAAAATCGGCGATATTATCCGTAGATAATAGGGTAATAAATGCCTGGCCAATAGCATTATCAAAAACCCCTTGATACAAAACTAACAAGCTGACTTTTTGGTAAATTTCAGATATCATTTTTTATTCTCCACTAATAACTAACATTTCATGGCTGATTTTTTGTAATTCCTAATTCGATTTAATAATTGCCGTCCTGTAGCCAAGGGAATGTAAATCAGTTATTATTCTATCAAGATAGGGTAATCTCTGCAAGATTAAGGTTAAAAAAGGTAAAATGCCTACCGACTAATTCCCAAGATTTCTTGAGATGAGGTACAAGGTTTTCGTTTTGGGGAGACGGTTGATAATACCCTGTCAGGTTACACTTCCTCTTGATGAGAAACGTTATATTTGATAAAATTTAACCAATCTTGGATTTCCTGTCCTAACCAGAGACATTCATCCTCGCGGAGATTCTGACCGATAAGATAATAATTTTTAGCCGTCCGCAGACGAATCTGATAGTTACCTTCTGTGCCATTACTATGGAGAAAAATACCCCATAAATCTTGAGTTTTAAAAGCAAATTTTTTGTAGATAAAATTGAAAAGTTTATATTTAATTAAAACTTCTTGAGGGCTAAGAACTAATTGCATTTCTCGCAAACAAATAAAAGCAATTAGAGCTATAATAAAGGTAAGAATCGGGGAGATAAAGACTGTGATAGTAAGGACAATTGCCAAAGACCAGAGGGTAGGAGCATCAGAAGGCAGCTTAATTTTGGGGGGTAAATTAATCTCTAAATTATCCCGGTGTTTAGCGATACGGATGGAACTGTGGGGAGGTTTTGGTAATTTTTTAGGATCGATTAAACTTGATACTTGACGATGGTAGGGATGTTGAAGAAATTTTAGGGCTTCTCTGGCACTTTTAAACCGCTTTTCTACCGCTACATCGGTCATAGTTTCTAACCAATCGATTAAATCATCATCAATTGTCACCAGTTGGCGAAATTGAATTTTAGAGTCGCGGTGGGGCAGTTCTATCGGCACAATTCCCGTCAATAAATGAATTAAAGTCATGCCCAAGGCATATAAATCAGAACCCGGAACTGCTCGGCCCCAAAATTGTTCTAGAGGTGCATAACCACTCGTTCCCACCACAGTAAAAGTAACTCCCGTCACTGCACCGCGGGACTGGACTGCCCCAAAATCTACTAAATAAACGTTATTTTCCGAGTTAATAATTAAATTACTAGGTTTAATATCTCGATGTAATACTGGGGGCGATAATTCGTGCAAATAGATGAGAATTTCGAGAACTTTTTGGGCAATAGTCCGAATTACCGTAGGGGTGAAACGTTGCCCCCTTTCTAAGTGATCACTTAAGGATTCTCCCAGTATATAATCTTGTACAAGTACAAACCAAGGAATCCCATCACCTTGATTTTTATCGAGGGAAAAATAATCGCGATAGCGGGGAATACGGGGATGATGGAGAGAAGCTAAGACGGCTGCCTCCCGTTCAAATAATTTTAATTCTTCCCACTCCATCTGGGGACTAAAAGCGAGGAGTTTAATAATTACCGATTCCTGAGATAATACATCGGTAGCTAACCAAGTTTGACGACCGATAGCGGTATTTCCTAGTCGTTGTTGCAGTTGGTAACGTTCAGCTAAAAGAGAATCAGAAGTAAAGGTCATAGTGGCTTTTCCCTTATTTAGACCTGTTTTTTTTCAGGAAAACTGCTGTGGAGGTACTAATTAATATCGATTTGTTTTTTTGCTGTCCAACAAAGAGCGATTCCTTTTTCTTTATAGGAAGATTCTCCGACAAAGATAGGATATAATTCAGATTCACCACGATAGATAATTTCCTGACCATCAAATCCTAGAAAAATCGGTTGATTGGGTTGAATTGCCTGATAATCTCGTTGGAGAATCTGAGGATGTAACATGGCTTTAATTTCACCCTGTTCATCCCTAGGATAATCGATCGAGCCTAAACGTTGGTAAACTGTTAGGGATTCGCTGAAAGTATCGAGATGGGCAGCGAGATAATTTTCCTGTTCGATGTAGTCTAGGATTTGATAGATGAGTGTTTCGGTTTGACGAAAAAGATAGGGACAGATGACACCATGGTTAACCGGACCGATTTCGAGGGTAAAAGCTAGGGGACAAATTCCTTTCAGAAAATGATTTTCTTCCTCGCTGACGGGATGATAAATTAAGCGCACCTCAGGATTAATTTTAGTCAGATAGGTAAAGAGTTTTAATAGCCAAGGATGGGGGTTAGAATAAATAATCGCCAGCATCATGTTAGATGTGGTGCTGTGAATATCGATTAATAAATCGATGGATTTTTCTCGGATTTGTTGATAGATATTTTTCGCTATTAGTTGTTCATGTTGCCGATAATTAGGATTGGCTAAATCTGCTCGGTTAAAACAACGATTTAAATCCGTATCGATATATCTAACCCGTTGCTTTAGGGCTAAGGGATTAGCGATGAGAGTGTGGGATTGAAAACTGCTGCGAGCAATAAGATTAGCTGAGTTTTGCAGGTATTTAACCAAATAAGCGGGAGTTAGTTCATTGCCATGCACACCTGCAATTAAAGCCAGATTTTTAATAGTAGTTTTCTGCTCGATCATTTTTTATAATTTTTGAAAAGTTGTAATTATTTATGGTTTGCGGCAAAAAGTTTGTTGGTGGGGTTAGGAGACAGTTATCAGTTATCAGTTATCAGTTCACTGAGAAAACTCCCCACACCCCACACCCTACACCCCACAACCCACCCCTATAACTGATTTAGAAAAACCAGCCGTAGGAATGAAGACCTTTACCTAAAAGATTCACCCCTAAATAACATACCCAAACCACAACAAAACCACTGGCTGCTAGAATAGCCGGTTTTCTTCCCTGCCATCCCCGGGTAATGCGGGCATGGAGATAAGCGGCAAACACTAACCAAGTGATTAGCGCCCAAGTTTCTTTCGGATCCCAACTCCAATAGGAACCCCAAGCTTCATTCGCCCAAACCGCCCCGGCGATGATACCGATAGTGAGAAGGGGAAAACCAAGACCAATGACCCGATAACTGATATTATCGAGGGTTTCCGCCAAGCTGAGACGTTGGGGCGAAAGGGTCGTCATCGCTGTTAAGGTGGGAGTTAAAAGGGCGGTTGTGGCACCGTTAGCCGTTTCCATGAAAACTGGCGCGGAAAGAGTGGTAGATAACTTATTTTGCAGACGATAGGCACCCGTACCCACGGAACTGCCTTTTAACTCGATATTTTGACCTCTAGTGACGATCAGAAAAGCGATCGCCATCAGGGAACCCACCATCAAAGCAGCATAACTTAACATCATGACGCTAACGTGCATCATCAACCAATTCGATTTTAAAGCCGGAACCAAGGGCGCCGAAGTTTGCATTTCCCCTGGTAAGGACAAAGTGGCAAAAGCGGTAATCCCCATGGCTACAGGAGTCGTCACCACCCCCACCAGGCGACTGCGGCTATTGTACTCAGCAATTAAATGAACCGCAGTTACACCCCAAGCGAGAAAGAATAAAGATTCGTAAAGATTGCTAATGGGGAAATAACCCGCTTCTAACCAGCGCGCCCCCAATAAAGCGGCGATACAGAGGTTAGCGATGGCCACTCCCGTGCTGCCCAGGCCAGGCAACAAAGGTATGCTAGGAAAGGCTGCCCCGGCCCAATAAACCAGCATGGTTAAAAACAGGACTAAAAAAGAAGTGTTATCGAGAAAGTTCTCTAAGCTAACTAAATTCATGGGATTTCTCTCGTTTGTCGCTCGCTCGCTACCAAGTATTCCATCCTCTATCCTATCCCATCGGTAAGGCGATCGAGACAGGGAATTGTTAGTATGAACTTTGTATTTTCACTCTCACCCACCCTAAAAATTATGGCTAATCAAGAAGATAATCAATTTTCCTGGTCGCGTTTGCCGCGGTTAGGCAAAATCCTGCTCATTTGTTCTGGTGTTGCCGCTTTAGGCTATTTTCTTATCCCACGTTCCTCAGAATTATCCAATATTCCCCTCGAACCCTACAGCGAATTTATCAGTAAAGTGGAACGGGGCGACATCAGTAGGGTCAGAATTGGCAATCAAGTAATTTATTATCAATTAAAAAATCCTTTAGAATCCCTGCCTATTCCGGGTAATCCCCCCGTTAATCCGCCAGAATCAAGTAATCCCCTTCACGGTGATTCTAGTTCTCTGGTGGGCAAACCGAGCAGTAATCTAGTCTCCGGACGAGTTTTTGCGACGATTCCAGTCGATAACCCCCAATTACCCCAACTATTACAGCAAAAAGGCGTAATCTTCGAGGCGATTCCCGTGGCCGAAGACAGTTGGATCAGCACTCTCCTCGCTTGGGTGGTTCCCCCCTTAATTTTAGTCGCCGCCATGCAGTTTCTGTTCTATCGCAACGATGACACGCGTAAATCGCTGCTTTTTAATAAAAATCTCGCTAAAGTTTACGGAGACGGCGAAAAATATCCGATTACCTTCAGTGATGTGGCCGGGGCCGAGGAAGCAAAAACCGAGTTAAAGGAAATTGTCGAATTTCTCAAGGATGCCGAGCGCTTTAATAAAATTGGGGCGCGTATTCCTAAGGGTGTTCTCTTAGTCGGACCGCCGGGGACGGGGAAAACTCTCTTAGCGAAAGCGGTCGCGGGGGAAGCGGGAGTGACGTTTTTTAGCATTTCGGCCTCGGAATTCGTGGAATTATTTGTCGGGACCGGGGCAGCCCGGGTGCGGGATCTATTTGCCCAAGCGAAGAAAAATGCCCCTAGCATCATTTTTATTGATGAATTGGACGCGATCGGTAAATCGAGAAGTTCGGGATCGGGAACTAGCGGCAGCAATGATGAGCGCGAGCAGACTTTAAACCAACTTTTGACAGAAATGGACGGTTTTAGCCCCAAAGAAGCTGTCGTCATCGTTTTAGCCGCCACCAATCGCCCAGAGACTCTTGATGCCGCTTTATTACGTCCGGGGCGCTTTGATCGTCAAGTTTTGGTGGATCGTCCCGATTTAGCAGGAAGATTGGCAATTTTGGAAATATACGCCCAACGAGTCCAGATGGGTGAAGATGTTAACCTCAAAGCGATCGCCACCCAAACCCCCGGTTTTGCCGGGGCCGATTTAGCCAACCTCGTCAATGAGGCTGCTCTCTTGGCTGCCCGCAATAATCGGGAAAAAGTCAGTCAAATTGATTTTAAAGAGGCGATAGAAAGAGTTATCGCCGGCTTAGAAAAGAAAAGTCGGGTTTTATCGGAAAAAGAAAAGAAAATCGTCGCTTATCACGAGGTCGGCCATGCTTTAGTCGGCGCTGTCATGCCTGGAGGTGGTCGGGTGGAGAAAATTTCCATCGTTCCCCGGGGTTTATCCGCTTTGGGTTATACCCTGAAAATTCCCACGGAAGACCGTTTTTTGATGACAGAAACCGAATTTAAAGAACAAATTACTATGTTATTGGGCGGTCGGGCTGCTGAAGAATTAATACTTGGCAGTGTTACTAATGGCGCTTCCGACGATTTACAAAGGGCGACGGATATTGCGGAAAGAATGGTGACAATTTATGGTATGAGTAAATCCTTGGGTCCCCTAGCCTACGATAAAACGGGACAGGCTAATTTTTTAGGTAATAATCAGGGTAGTCCCCGGCGTTCAATCGGGGAAAATACTGCGAAAGCGATCGATGAAGAAGTGAAACAAATTATCGACGCTAGTTACCAAAAAGCCCTAGCAATTCTTAGTCACAACCGCAATTTATTAGAGTCCATTACTGCTAATCTTTTGACCACGGAAGTAATCGAAGGAGAAGAATTGCAAGAATTCTTAAATCAAGCGCAAATGGTCTGATCAATCCTCATAAATAGTCGAGAAGATCTAACTTAAGGAGAAGACAGGATCAAAGCATTAGAAAATTGATATTTCCCTGCTTTAACGGTTAATTTTCCCTTTTTCCATGGCAAAGAAACGGGAGAGTTATCTCGACTTAAACTGTTATAAAGGGCGAAATTTTTTGACCAATCGTGCTTTTGACCGTTACGAATTAACATCGGCAGTAGATTGACTTGATTATAGGTAAATTGTAAACTCTGCCCTTGACTGCCTTTAAATAAAACCCTGCCTTGCTTAATTTGAGTTAAATTTACTTGACTTTTTTGCTTAAATATGCCCTTAAAATTCTCATAACTGCCCTGGGTTGCCGCTTCCCCCACTTCCAGAGCAAAACCCGCATAATTGTTACCTGTGGGTAAAGCTTGGTAGGTGTTATCATCGGGATAAGGGGAATTAGGAATCTCGATCATTTCAGGAGAAGAAAGATTTATTAATCTCAGGGCTAACCAAGTTTTTTCTAATTGAATAAACCAGATATTATCATCTTTTTCTACCTTGGCCGTTTTCGGTAATTGCCAGAAAAAAGCTTGATCTGCTGGTCGTAACCAGATTAAAAGATTACGATATTGTCCGATTTCATCCCCAGGATTTTTGCCCGGTTTTACGCCATTTTTGCCAGTGTTAGCCACAAAAAAATCCACACCTTTATGTTGATTAAAGGCCATTAATTTAAACGGGGCCACATCGCCATCGGGAAAAGTTCCCGCCAGACTACCCATTTGATAACTAGCCCCAATAAATTGAGTTTCCCAATAACCCGGACTTTGATTATTGCCCGGTTTCCAGTTTTCATACAAGGGTTTACTGGCGAGAATTTCTACCGGTTTATTAAAGTTTTTTCGGGCTAATTCCATCACCGCTAAAGGAGGACGATAACCACTGGTAATTAGATAAAGAGAGTCCAATTCCGGGCGATTATTGGGGACAGGGGTATCACCAAAATATAACCAAAAAGTGCGGGCAGAATCCGATCGCATTACCCCATTACTACCACCATAATCGCGTTTTACTGGACTGCCCCAACCACCGCGATAATATTTAACACTAGCGGCCATGGCTAACCAATCTAAGGCCATTTTTGCCCATTGTTTAACTTCCGTATCTTGAGCAAAATCGTAGAGATTGAGATAGGGAGCAAAGGTGTGACCGTGATAAACTTCTGAATCCCATTCTCCCATGCCGATGTTATATAAAGCCGAAACGTAACGCTTAATTTTACTTTTATAAATTTGACGAGTTGCTTCATTGCCGGTTTCTTCGGCCATCAGATAAACTGATGTTTCGCGCATCGCCCGCAGGTTATCAGTATTGCGACTATCTACCCATAAACCCCGTCTTGTTATACTCCAATCATTACCCGTTCCTTGGCCGGTACCGTGGATAGGGTGAGGCCGTTGTAAAGGGTCGGTTTCTGTCCAAATTTTCGCCGCATTATACATTCTCTGACGATAAACTGGATCGAGATACTTTCCGAGAAGAAAATATTTTCTAATTTGTCCTTTCAGGGTAAAAGAAAAATAATAATCTATATAATCAGTGTGGGCCTGTTCTGCTGTTTGTGGGTCATCCTGCTGCAGGAAATCTAGGGCTTTTTGCCGGTTTCCTGCTAAGAAATCAAACATGGCCATAGGATAGGATCTTTTCTCGTTTTCTCCCCACAAATTGCCATAACTTTCTGCCTTAGCAAAATGGTTAATAACTTGCTTGGCCCTTTGTTGAAATTCCGCCTCTAATTCTGGTGTCCAATCGTTAAGATATTGGGGTTTAACTTCGGCAACGGGGAAGGAAGCGATCGAGTTTTGAGAAACAGAATAGAGGGAATTAAAGCCAATAGTAAATAGGGCAATTATTCCCGCTAAAATTAGATATTTAATTCTAGATCCAATCGTCATCTTCGGCAAATTCATCGATGTTTCCTTGATTTTCTGGGGACTGAGGTTGATTCTCTTTATCTAATTGTAAAGGAACCGGTTCAGGAGCGATAATTTCTGGTAATAATTCTTCGGGTTTTTGACCATCTACCTCCACCACAATCATTTCCGTGACGGGAAACCAAAGTATCCGGCCTTGATCATCACAAACCGTCAGCGATCGAGATTTATCTGGAGTCTCGGTTGCGAAGAAATCCCCTAACATTTTGGTGGGTAAAATATTCTTACTTTCACCCCCACTAACTCCTAGTAATATATATTCGTTACCTGTGTTCAAATGTTGGACAATAATCGCCATAGTTAAAAAATTCAGTCAATGAAATGTAAGTAGTCGTGTAAAATAAATTTCCTAGGGAAGATAGGCAAAAGGCAAGAGGCAAGAGGTGGTTAGATATGTGTAATTAATTTTGCTTAGGTACTTACCTATTGATAGTTGACTCTTGAATGATAGCTTTCAGCCATGAGCTTTCCGCTGATAACTGATAACTGATATAGCGGTGTGCAGTCGTATGAAGTACAGTGTCACGAGCTATAAACCATGCTAGGCAAGGCTTGGTCTGTATCTCACTCAAGCGCTTACCGCTATAACTGATTACTGATTACTGATTACTGCTTAACTTGACTGCCGTGACTGCGAGGATCGGTTTGACTAGCACCCGCAAGGACATTAAAATCAGAAGACTGTCCCGTAGTGGTGGCATAGGGTAGGGTAGAATTAGTTAAAAGTGCCTCTAAATTAGCAGTTAAAATTGATTTTGGCTGTTCTCCGATCGCTTGGGCAACTGGTTGTCCTTGATTATTTAAAAAGACAAAATGGGGAATACCATCCACACGATAACGGAGAATTTCCGGCAACCATTTATTATTATCAACGTTGAGCATGACAAAATTAATGGCATTACCGTATTGTTTTTTAATTTCGGCAATTTCAGCGGCCATCGCCTGACAACTGGTACACCAATTAGCATAAAATTCTGTTAGGGTGGGTTTACCATTGCTGAGGGCAAGATCGAAAGGTGTCGCTTTTTCCGCTTGCGCTTCCAAAGATACAGAACTAGCGGTGGTTTGAAACCCGAAGAAAATCGCTACACTAAGGATAACTGCCGTTACTGCCAGCAGCAGATTTCTGATTTTATTGGTGGGTGTGGTGGCTGTCATGGATAGTCTCTCAAAAATTATTCCTATCCTATCCTATCCTCATGAAAAAACGAGTTACTCTCACTTTTCCCAAAAAAGCCGTCCATATGCCCGTTACCTATCGACTGGCGAAGGATTTTAACGTCGCCGCTAATATTATCCGCGCCCAAGTTGCCCCCAATCAAGTGGGAACATTAGTATTAGAATTATCGGGAGATATCGATGAGCTAGAAGCGGCGATCGAATGGTTACAATTACAAAATATTGGCGTTTCCCAAGTTAGTCGCGAAATCGTCATCGATGAAGAAAAATGTGTCGATTGTGGGTTATGTACGGGAGTTTGTCCCACGGAAGCTTTAACCCTTGATCCCGAAAGTTTTCGTCTCAAGTTTTTGCGTTCCCGTTGTGTGGTTTGTGAACAATGTATCCCCACTTGTCCCGTGGCGGCAATTTCTACAAACTTGTAAAGTAGCAGTTATTAAATTAATTTTTTTGCCCATTTAAATAATAGCCGTCTCTGGAGATTTTAAGCCTTCATTTGTCTCCAACGCGGTTAATCGTCACAAATATCCCAGTTTCTTTCTACATAAAGACCCTTTCTCCGATACCATAGTTAAAAAGAGATTGCTGACTCTGGCCACATCTGTGGGGATTACATACCATTAATCATGGTTTTTTTGCAAAAAATACAAAAAACTTGACATGACTTCTGCCGTTCCTCGCCTTTCCTATCCTGATAGTCCGATTGCTGATCTTCGCGGCCTCTATAACTTTATCCTCAACCCGCAACTGTTAGCCGCAGAAAAGGGAAATCCGTCGATCGTTAGTTTTTGTCAAAAAATTTCCCCCGTTGATCCCCTAGAAATTCTCTCTCGGATTGCCTCTAGCTATGCCACCCATTGTTATTGGGAAAATCCCGAACAAGAAACCGCTTTTCTCGGCTACGGCATCGCCTTTACTGCCACTTTCCACGGCAAACAACGTTTTTTAAAAGCTCAAAAATTTATTGAAAACTGTCAACAAAGAATTATTAAAATTGATAACTATAGCGAGATTACTCCCCGCATCTTTTGTAGTTTCACTTTTTTCGACTCGGAAAGAGCTACCCCCTTTCCCTCAGCTACCCTAACCCTGCCTAAGTTTCAAATTATCAAAAAACAGTCGGAATATTTTTTCCTTACCAATCTCCTAATCACCAGCGAAAAAGAAATAGAAAACTCCCTCGAAGAAACTATCAACAACCTCAAAATTATCCAAAATAACTCGAGCAATTGCCGACAAAATCCCCACCAGGATTCCTGTAGTTACTATATTCATCCTACCTATAATTTTCAAGCGGCTGTTGCCGATGCACTCCAATCTATCCACGCCCAAAATTTTAGCAAAATTGTCCTCGCTCACGCTCTTGACGTGATTTCTCCCCGTCCTTTTCATCTGGTAAACTGTCTCGATAATTTGCGTCAGCGTCATCCCGATTGCTACACTTTTTCCCTCGGCAATGGACGGGGAGATCATTTTATCGGCGCTAGTCCCGAACGCTTGTTAACTGTCCATCAGGGGCAATTAATCACCGATGCTTTAGCGGGATCCGCCCCCCGGGGAGAAAATGCGATCGAAGATGCTCTTTTAGCCAATAAACTCCTCGCTAGTGAAAAGGAACAACGGGAACATCGGGCCGTTAGTGACTTTATTAACCAAAAACTGCGACAAATTGGCTTAAATCCGCAAAATTCTCCCTCTAGATTGTTAAAACTCTCCAATATTCAACATCTCTGGACTCCTATCTATGCTAAACTAAAACCCTCCATCCATCCCCTCGAAATTGTTGCCCAACTACACCCCACTCCTGCTGTTGCTGGGGTTCCCACCGAGATCGCTTTAGCACAAATTCGTCATTATGAAACCTTTGATCGCTCTCTTTATGCCGCTCCTTTGGGTTGGATCGATTGTCAAAATAATAGTGAGTTTATTGTCGGTATTCGTTCGGCCTTAATTGAAGGCAATCGAGCGCGATTATACGCTGGTGCGGGTATTGTTGCTGGTTCCGATCCGGAAAAAGAACTAGCAGAAATTCAGCTTAAATTTCAAGCTCTCTTAAAAGCTTTAACCTAAACTATAGCTTTTCACCGAACCAATAACTTAAATAAGCCTAATTTACCCTTAAAAGGCGGATATTTTAAAGCGGGATTGAACCAAAGAGGTGTTTTCATAATCGCTTTTTGGTGACTAAAATTCTCAAAGGAAAAACGACCATGATAGCTACCAATACCGCTATTTCCTCGACCACCAAAGGGTAAACTAGGATTAGTAAAATGAAAACTATTGTTATTAATACAACCTCCCCCAAACTGGACTGATTCTAACCATTTCTTTTCGGTTTTTGCCTTAGTAGTAAACAGATAAAAAGCTAGAGGGTTAGGGTTTTTAGCAATAATTGCTAAAGCTTCCTCAAAAGTGCTAAAGGCAATGATCGGTAAAATTGGACCGAATATTTCCCCTTGCATAATAGGAGCATCGAGGGAAACATTAGTTAATAAAGTTGGTTGAATATATAAATTTTTTCGATCAGTTTTGCCTCCAAAAACAATCTCACCATCTTGGAGAAATTCAATCAAGCGATCAAATTGTTTCTCATTAATTATCTTACCATAATCAGCACTTAATCTGGCATTTTCACCGAAAAAATTAACAATAGTATTAGCTAATTCTCTGATCAAATTCTCCTGCTGGGATTGATGTACCAAAACATAATCAGCTGCGATACACATTTGACCACAATTCGAGAATTTTGTCACGGCAATGCGACGGGTTGCCACGGAAATATTAGCATCAGCTTCGATAACACAGGGACTTTTTCCCCCTAATTCTAGAGTAACGGGAATTAACTTTGCTGCCGCTAGTTGATAAATAATTTTTCCTACCCTTGTACTGCCAGTAAAAAATATATGATCAAAGGTAAAACTGTCTAACATATTCGGAATTACTTCCGCACCATCTCCGGGTACAATTAACACATATTCTTCAGGGAATATCTCTTTAATTATTTTAACTACTAATTTTTCCGTCGCTGAGGCAAACTCACTCGGTTTTAATACCGCACAGTTACCGGCAGCAATAGCACCAACTAAAGGTACTAATAACAATTGGAGAGGATAATTCCAAGCACCAATAATTAAAACCACTCCTAAAGGTTCCTGGATAATTTGACTAGAGGAGGGGAAATTTAAAAGATTAGTTTTAACAGTTTTGGGTTGCATCCATGAGCGCAAATTTTTTAAAGCGGTATTAATTTCCACCAAAAGGAAGCCATTTTCAGTAATCCAACAATCTTCGGGACTTTTCTTTAAATCGCTATATAAAGCTTCATAGATATCCCCTTCATATTTAATGATTGCCTGTTTTAACTTCTCTAACTGCTGACGACGGAATTGATAGGAACGAGTGGCACCACTGGCAAAATACTGACGCAATTTGGCTAATTTTTCTGAGTTTGACAGCATCGAAATAATTCCCAAGTTAATAATGAAATTCTACGGCATCCACTGGGGACGAATTCCCTCTAGAGGTAATTCAATTAAATCAGATTTACTTGCTTTTACTCCATCTTGTAGGGGAGGAATTAACATCCACAAACGACCACCGATAATTGTCTCTCCTGAATCGGTAGTCAGGGGATTAGTGGGATTACTATCATAACTGGTGCGAAGTTGATCAAAAATAATCGCTAAACTATCGGGAGATAAACTAATGTGAATATCACGATAATCGGCTAATTCCAGTAGGGGAGTCACTTGACCAGTCTTCACATCTATTTTAGCAAAATAGGGTTTTTCTTTGTACTCTTGACTGTTAGTAACTAACTCGGTTAACAAACAATACAAGTCACTACCAGTGGCATTAAATTGACAATCTATAATCGAACCTTGTAGATTGAGTAAGCGTTTTTGTAATCCTTGATTATTGACATAAAAAAGCGATCGAATATAACGCATTTTAGCATTATCAGTATTAAAATTCACCATTGCCGCAGCTGTACCATCAGCAGAAAAATTCAAAATTCGCCCAAATTTTGGTAAAAAATCTAGGGGTTTTGTTTCGGTTTTTAAAGGCAAAAGGGCGATTCCTTCCCCCTGGGTGACAGCTAAAGTTTTACTATCAGGTGCGATCAAAAATTCTCCGCCTTGGATGTTTAATTGTTGGGGTTTTTCCCCCGATTTAACTGCCCATAAATCGAAGTTAATCGGATTGCGGCGCTCAATTCTCTGCACGACAATAGTTTCCCCATCTTTAGCTAAATCAAAGTGATTATTTTGATAATCTTTATTGTCTAGCACTAACTCAATTTTTAGAGGCGATTGACTGCTATCAACTTGGTAAAGCTGCAGTTCACGAATTCCCTCTATCCCCCGATTTTTCGCCACGGCCGAAAAGAGGATTTTTTTACCATCAGGATAGAATTCAAAAGCCATAACGGTCAAATTTGCGGGGGTTAAGAGGGTTTTCTTCTCCTCGGTCAAGTTATAAAAAATTAATCTTCCCTGTTCTTCCCCATTAGTGCCAATATAGGCAAAAGCACGATCCCGACTTTTAAATTCTCTTTCAAAAATTGCCAGGGTTTGTCCTAATCGATTACCGCTGCGAAATTGTTCTCGCGCACCTTCAATTTGCAGATGATATTTCTCTCCGTAGGGAATGGGAGAAGTGAGGGTATAAGCTAATCGTCTTCCGGCCCAACTAAACTTCCCCGGCAGCGCAGGATCGATAACTAGATTTTTTTCTACACTAGCATGATCCATCGGGCGATCAAAAGTGATAATAAATGCTTGATCTTCCGCTCCAATTTCTCGATTTTCCCAGCTAAATTCCTTGACTCTTGGACCGGTTTGTAAAAGACATTGATTACCACAGCTATTACCCAACCAAATTAAGCCACCAATTACTAAGGTTAGCGATACAATTAATGTTATTGCTAATTTATCAATCGGTTGTAATTGTAAGGTCTTGATCATTATAGTAGATGGTTAGTAACAACAACTGCTCACTGATAACTGTTAACTGTTAATATCCGTAGGGATCCGCAGGAGTGGGTATAGGTTTCACGGATTTGGCCTTAATTACTAATTGTCTTCTGGTGGTTGATTTTCCTCCCTCTATGGGTAAAGATTCCGTGGCCATTTCTCCGGTGATTTCTAACCAAGTATCATTGGGATATTGACTGCGACTTCCTGATAGTTTCACTGGCAAACCCACGGGATAAGCATCCACAGCACAACAGGTAAGAATAAAGCGACTAATTAATAAATAATTATCGGGTAATTGGGGCAATTGCACCACAAAACCTGTGACTTTTACCGGTTGTCCTGTGTAGGCATCAGGTTCGGGGTAAGCATTCAAAGTTCTTACCCATTCAATTAAACTTTTTTCCTCCGGTTTAACGGTAGTGCCAAAGGATTGAGTTTGCACGCGAGTTAGGGGTAAAGATTCACTAATTCCCCTCTGTAATGCGATTTGACTGCTGAGGGGCTGCGGGGCGATAAATAGGCCTAAAAGGGCAGTGATTACTAATAAACCTGAGCCAAAATGTTGAGGAAGAATGGTAATATGCGATCGATTATCGTTACTATCTAAATTAATCTTTTTTTGCCACTGCTTTAATAATGTCCAAAGCTTGACTATTCCCAGAACAAATAAAGCAATACTGGTGATGAGAACCAGAAAAAAATAATTAGGATGGATCAGTAAATTTAACTGTCCAGTTATCCAGTATTTAAATAGTAACGAACCCCAACCGATTAGGGCAATAATATCGATAAATTGGGGGGCGATTATTTTTAGACGTGATGAATTCATGGGAAAAACTATCCAGGTACTGACCTAAAATAAATAACTGTGAGCCAAGGTGAGTAAAAAAGTCATTTGCGCTGCTAAAGCAAAGAGATAAATTAACATTCTCGGTTTAAAAATAGACAACATTAAACCAATCCCTTTCAGGTCAATCATTGGACCGAACACTAGAAAAGCCAGTAGGGAACTACTGGTAAAACTAGAGGCAAAGGAGAGGGCAAAAAAAGAATCAACCGTGGAACAAATCGAAACAATTACCGCTAACAGCATCATGGCCAAGATCGAAGTAATCGGATCCTGACCCAAATTAAGAACAAATTCCCGGGGAACAAACACCTGTAAACCGGCCGCTATAGCACTTCCTAAGATTAACACTCCTCCTAATTCGCGTAATTCCATCACCACGTTTTCCAGAAAAGTTAACCAGCGCCTTTTCATCGGGATAGCTTGCACTGCTGGTAGGACAGCAGTAGCGGCAAAACTTTCGTCTAAGCGCAAAGTTTTGCCAGAATTACCGATCAGAAAAGAACCGGATTGTAGTAGTAGTGGGATAGATTCTTTTTCTGGTGTTTGCGGTTGCCAATTGAGACTTTTTGCCAAAGAGGTTTGGAGGAGCGGTCGGGGATCTTTTTGGATACTAAAGATAATACCGATAACCGTAGCGATGAACAAAGAAAAGATAACTCGATAGAAAACAATTTCCGGTTGATCGCGAAAAGCTACCCAAGTGGACCAGATAACAATCGGGTTAATTGTCGGCGCTGCTAAGAGAAAACTAACCGCTACTGCATTCGGCATTCCTTGCACAAGTAAACGTCGCGCCACCGGCACATTGCCACACTCGCAGACGGGAAACAAAAAACCAATACATCCCCCCACAAATGCTCCTAAAACAGCATTTCGAGGCATCAAGGCAACTAGGCGACGTTCATCGACAAATATTAAAAGAATACTAGAGAGAATCACCCCTAGCAGTAAAAAAGGCATCGCTTCCACCAACAGGCTCAGGAATAGGGTAAAGGCATTTTGTAGTTGACTCATCTATCCTCGCCTTGGCAATTAGAGGTTTAGGGGTAAAGACTTAGGAACCCCAGAAAAAGGTTCATCAGTCCGCTCCCCGGCTTTTTAACATTTTTTTAATATATCCGATCGAGTGACTTCTGTGTTGTCAGGGGACAGGTTTTAGGTTTTGGGGTTTTGGGGTGTTAGGGTTTTAGTTGAAATTCCCCCACTTCCCCACTTCCCCACTTCATAATTCATAATTCATAATTCATAATTCCCACTCTCCCATCACCTCACACTTAGAGGACTCGATTAAGCTTGCCGCTTTGATAACCTTCTAGATCGAGGGTGACATAGATAAAGCCTAATTTTTGCAGATCAGCGACTAATTCGCTTAAATTTGTCCGATTAATAAAGTCGGGGATTTCTGCTGCTGGTAATTCAATCCGTGCCGTATCACCGCTCGATCGCACCCGTAATTGACGATAACCTAATTTTCGCAGATAAATCTCCGCCCGTCCGACTCTTTGCAATTTCTCCAGGCTAATTTCCTCCCCGTAGGGAAAACGGGAACTTAAACAGGGTTGCGCCGGTTTATCCCACCAAGGTAAATTTAAGTAACGAGATAGTTGACGAACTTCGCTTTTTGTGATACCAATTTCCGCCAAAGGTGAACGAGCGCCGCGCTCCCTAGCGGCTTGGATCCCGGGACGATAATCCCTTAAATCATCAGCATTAACGCCATCGATGACGTAGGAATAACCACGAGCGAGAGCGAGGGGTTTAAGGGTGTCGTGTAGCTCACTTTTGCAGAAATAACAGCGATTAACGGGATTACTGGTGTAATTGGGGTTATTCATTTCCTCGGTTTCCACCAATTCATGCCGAATACCGATATAATCGGCCTGAGCGATCGCTTCTTCTAATTCTTCCGGCAGTAGGGAAGGGGAAACCGCCGTAATTGCCAATGCTTGACTCCCTAGCAGATCATAGGCCACTTTTGCCACTAGGGTGCTATCCACGCCCCCAGAATAGGCAATCAGAGCTTTTTCGCTGGTTTTTAAGAGGTTTTGTAATTGTCCGAGTTTATCGAGTAATTGACTGTCCATGGCGGCGATTTTGGCAACTGGTTTAGGGAGACCGTTTTTTATTATATGCCGTGCCGTAATTAATCAGGGCTACCCCTCGATTAATAGACTAACTAAACGAGGTGATAAATTGTGATCAAAAAGTAATTTCATTAGTTAACTAAAATGGTTTGACGTTCACGCTCGGCGGCATAACTCAAACAGGCTAAAATATCCGCCTTGGTTAAGTAAGGAAAATCTTCTAAAATTTCCTCATAAGTCATTCCCGAAGCCAGATAGGAGAGAACATCATAAACAGTAATTCTCATTCCTCTAATACAAGGTTTTCCGCTCCTTTTTCCCGGTTCTATGGTAATAATATCTTTGTATGACATAATGTTGATTAACTGGTGATCAAATCTAAAATTGATGATAGCATTTCGGGGCAACCCCTCTGTAGTTGCCCCTGCCAAGGATAATTTATCCCCGACGACGAAGGGAAGCGGCACCCAACGCACCAACAGCGATTAAACTCACTATACCACTAGGTTCCGGGGTTGATACAGCACCGCCACCAGTAGGGGTGATATCCCCATTAAGAGCCACAAACCCACCCCCGGCAACATTAGCGGAGTTTTCACCAAGGAAGAAGACAGCATCTGACTGAGCATTCAGTCCATAGAGACGGAACTGCACCGGTCCGGTTTGGGGTGCTAAACTGCTTAGGTCAAAGCTGTAGGTATTAAAGCTATCTGTTAGGCTAACTTGTGTCCCTAAATTATTGGTGAACCCATCAACACTAGAGCGCAAGACCAAATTTAGCTGGTTTTCATCATGCTTCGCATTGAGTTGCAAGTTAGTAAAATCGACTTGAAAACCTGCACCAGGTTGGACGGCAAATTCCAGGTATTGGCTAGTATTAACAGTGCTACCTGTATTCCATGAGCCAGTTGAGCCATCTGAAGCAGTATTAAGACCGCCAAGAGCAAAATTGAACCCTACAAATTTTGAGGATAAATGACGTATCCCGGCGGTGTTTAACCCAGTGCTGGTTATATTCGTGCCAACCGTATCCGCCGCTTTGGGGTAAGATGCCCCATCAGTGGTAAATTGATTCCAACCAGCTACTATTGCCGCTTGAGCAGGAGTAACCCCAGCCAACCCCATCAGAGTCAAGGGGGTTAAAATTGTCAGTAATTTTTTCATGGATTTGATGGCCATAATTAGGACAGAAATATGGTCATATTTAACGCTAGTTTTGCGCCAATATCCCACAGCAAAAAGTATCACAAGGGGGGGGAAGTCAAGGGTTATTTAATCATAATTTTTTATTGATTTTTATATTTAAGATAGTTCTGGTTTATATAAATATTTTTGACTGGTTGCAAGGTTATAGCTTGGAATGCAGATAAGCGAGGTTCTACCTCTACTTATTTCTTTGACCGAAATTATCACCTTCGCTCCTAGGTTCCCCCGCAATAAATTGACCTGGTGCATCTTACATTTGCAGGAATACCGACAATCAGCAGTTTTTAATAACCGGATTTAGTGTAATTTAGGTAGGGCTTGCTGAATAAATGTGAAATGTAGGCAAGGTAAGGTTTTTGTGGCTTTTCTCGCTCCCACAGGTGCAAGATTTTGAGAGAATTGTGCTTCCAAACCTTGCGTCTTCATCGGCCCGCGTCCTGTAGGGGCGAAGC
>NZ_JADBUP010000076.1:0-33495 GCF_020245605.1 Microcystis sp. M061S2
CCAGATCTCAACAAAATTGAAAAGTTCTGGGCTAGATTGAAAAACTATGTTAGTCAGATTATCAATGATAGTGAAAACCTTGTGGATGCTGTGAGTAAAGCCTTCAGGCATCTGTCCTAACTAACTCGTTCTATGCCATAGAACCTAAAATCGTTTTTGTACAACGAGATGATCTGAGTCGAAATACTGAAAAATCTGGCGAAAGTGAAGATGAGTCCGTGATTTTAGCTCCACTCTTCATCGATCCTGAGCAGGCAATTGATGACTTAAGCCAGTTGATTGATAAAGTTCATGATGAGTTTAATAATGCTTGCAAAAAACGGAATCTCGAATGGGAGGCTGAATTAGAGTTAGGAATGGAGTTTGGAGTCAAATTTACAGCAAAACTTAAAATATCACCGAAAAAAGAATGAACGGCGATAGCAGACAAAAGATAAGAGATAACTATCCTATTCATAAAACCTAAGATTATGTCAAATTTATCCGGGGTTTTAGATATTTTGACCCGATAGCGGCTCGATAACTTACTTTTGCAGGAGATGACTGATCCTCTTGCCCTATTTTGGTAAAATCAACTATAATGGGGAGAAGTTAATCTTTGCCAAGCTTGAGCAGACTTAAACTAATCCCTTAGTGAGCAAGCAATTGAATCCTATGCTTAAAATTGCCCTTTTTGGAACCAGTGCCGATCCTCCTACTGCCGGTCATCAAGCCATACTAAAATGGTTATCGGAACAGTACGATATTGTTGCGGTTTGGGCTGCCGATAATCCCTTTAAAAATCATCAAACCAGTCTCGAACATCGTCTGAGGATGTTAAATTTGCTCATCCGGGACATTCAACCCCCAAGAGATAATATACAACTGCGACGAGAATTAAGCGATCGACGTAGCTTAATTAGTGTGGAAAAAGCGCAAGCAATTTGGGGAGAACAGGAGGAATATACCCTAGTCATTGGTTCTGATTTAGCTGGACAAATTAGGCACTGGTATCGTAGCCAAGAATTACTAGAAAAAGTCAAAATTCTCGTGATTCCTCGTCCAGGTTATCCTATTAATCAAGATGATATTGAACAACTGCAAACATTAGGGGGTGATTGTCTGATTGCCGATGTCTTTGCTCCGGCTGTATCCTCAACAGATTATCGAGAAAAAGGCGATAAACAGGCTGTTCCCGCACCGATTAAAGATTATATCGAAGGTCAAAAACTTTACGCATGAAATCGCCAAATACCCTAGCTAATAAATCTCTAGCTGATTTTAAAGTGGGAGTTGATAACGTGATCTTTTCCGTTGATACCCAATTAAATCGGCTGCTGGTGCTTCTGATTAAACGACGGGAAGAACCTTTTAGTAATTACTGGAGTTTACCCGGAACTTTAGTTAGAAATGGGGAATCACTGGAAACGGCAGCCTATCGAATTTTAGCCGAGAAAATTAGTGTCAATAATCTCTATCTGGAACAGTTATATACTTTTGGCAGTCCAGAGGGAGATTCCCCGGCAGCAGCCGAGAGTTTTGGGAAACGTTATCTATCGGTGAGTTACTTCGCTTTAGTGCGGTTTGAAGAAGCAAAGTTAATCACTGAACGGGATTATAATATCACTTGGTATATGATTGATAAAGTGCCAGATTTAGCCTTTAATCACGGTCAAATTTTGGAATATGGCTGGCAAAGATTACGCAATAAAGTAGAATATAGTCCCGTCGCTTTTGAGGTTTTACCAGAATTATTTACTTTAAATGATCTTTATCAATTTTATGAGACAATTTTAGGTAAAAATTTTAGTGATTATTCTAACTTCAGAAATCGGCTATTGAAATTAGGATTTCTCAAGGATATGGGTTTAAAAGTCTCTCGTGGTGCCGGTCGTCCGGCTAGTTTATATCGCTTTGATGAAAAAGCTTTTGCTCCCTTTAAAGAGCAACCGTTAGTTTTTGTTTAAATAGGAAAAAATATGAGAATTGCTATCGCTCAATTAAATCCCATTGTTGGAGATATCGAAGGAAATGCCCAAAGAATTTTAGAGGCTGCTCAAACGGCATTTAATCAGGGAGCGGAATTACTTTTAACCCCGGAATTATCCCTCTGTGGTTATCCCCCCAGAGACTTGTTATTAAATCTGGGTTTTGTGGAGAAAATGTCTCGACAATTGCAATTATTGTCCCAACAATTACCAGAAAAGTTAGCCGTCTTAGTCGGTTTTGTCGAAAAAAATCCCTCGGCAACGGTCAGGGGAGAAAAGCCGTTATTTAATAGCATAGCTTTGTTAAAAAGTCAAGAGATTAAACAAATTTTTACTAAACGTTTATTGCCTACCTACGATGTTTTTGATGAGGATCGTTACTTTGCTTCTGGGAAAGAAAGTCAATATTTTCAACTAACAGAAAATAATGTAAAAATCGGTGTAACTATCTGTGAAGATGTTTGGAATGATGAACAATTTTGGGGTCAGCGTCAATACGCAGTTAATCCCATCGCCGATTTAGCTAATTTAGGAGTGGATTTAATCGTTAATCTTTCCGCTTCTCCCTACAGTGTCGGTAAGCAAAAATTGCGAGAATCTTTATTATCCCATAGTGCCACTAGATATAATTTACCTATAGTTTATGTCAATCAAGTGGGAGGAAATGATGATTTAATTTTTGATGGTGACAGTGTTGCTTTTAACCGACAAGGAGAAGTGATTTATCGCGCCCAAGCATTTACTTCTAGCCTAGAATTGATCGAGTTTAATCAAGATTTGTTACCCGCAGTTATTCATCCTTTACCTGTCAATGAAGATGAGGAAATTTATCGAGCTTTAGTCTTAGGAGTGCGAGATTATGTGCAGAAATGCGGTTTTAAACGGGTAATTTTCGGCTTGAGTGGTGGCATTGATTCCAGTTTAGTTGCCGCTATTGCCAGCGACGCATTAGGTAAAGAAAATGTTCTCGCTGTGATGATGCCTTCTCCCTATAGTTCCGACCATTCGATTAGCGATGCAGTGGCTTTAGTTAATAATTTAGGTATCAAAAGTGAGAAGTTAGCAATTAAAGAAATTATGACCGCTTATGATCAACTTTTAGAGCGGCTTTTCGCTGGTACTGATTTCGGTATTGCTGAAGAAAATCTTCAGTCACGCATTCGCGGTAATTTATTAATGGCTCTCTCTAATAAATTCGGTCACTTACTATTATCCACTGGCAATAAATCAGAAATGGCGGTGGGATATTGCACCCTTTACGGTGATATGAATGGTGGTTTAGCAGTGATTGCTGATGTGCCGAAAACGAGGGTTTATTCCCTCTGTCGCTGGTTAAATCGGCACGGGGAAATTATTCCCCTCAATGTGATTAATAAAGCTCCTAGTGCTGAATTAAAACCCAATCAGAAGGATCAAGATTCTTTACCTCCCTACGAGATTTTAGATGCTATTTTAGCACTATTAATCGATCGCCATCAATCCGCCGAACAAATTATCGCCGCCGGCTTTGAGCCTGAAATTGTGCAGAAAGTGATTAAATTGGTTAAAAATGCCGAATTTAAGCGCAAACAAGCCCCCCCGGGCCTAAAAATTAGCGATCGCGCTTTTGGCACTGGTTGGCGAATGCCCATCGCTAGTCGCTGGGGTTAGGGGGGTTTTTCATTTATCAGTTATCAGTATTAAATAGCAGTTTTCTACGGGTGTATCTCGTTTTTGTAAATCTACGAAGTTGGGATTTTTAAGGGGAAACTCTCTTTTAAAATTGGGCGTTACTTTCGATTTTATCACTCAATCCAAGCTTTTGGGGGGTTCTACCCCCCAAACCCCCCGTTGGGGGCGTGGCGCCGCCCCCAAACCCCCCGCGCATTAGTTTTTCGGTGGGATGCTTACACGCGATTGTTCATATTTTTGTACTAATTTAAGAGTCACTGATAATTGCTGATTGTCGGTATTTCTGCAAATGTGAGATGCACCCGTTTGCCACTGTCTTTTCACTGATTACTGTTTACTGTTTACTGATTACTGTTCACTGAAAGGGGTATTCGTGAGAGAGGAAGGGTAAAGGGATTAATTCTCCTGTTGCCTCGCCGATTTGTACTTTTAAACCCTCTCCTCCCGCTTTTGTTTTCACATAACCCAAGCCAAAATCCTCCAGCACACTGGTGAGTAAACCGACTTTTTGCCCTTCTAAAATAATCGGGGTATTGCTGGGGACGGGTTGGCTAAGTTTTATGCCCCAAAGTCTTTGTTTTACGCCTTTATAGGTGTTGAGACGGGCGATAGTTTCTTGACCAATATAACAGCCCTTATCAAAAACGATCGCTCGCCATAAACCGGCCTCTAAAGGGTTATAATCTTCAGTTAATTCTCGATCGACTGCCGGTCGGCCCTGATGGATTCTCAGGTATTCCCACACCTGCTCATCGGCGGGAGTAACGCCATTTTTTATTAAATTTTCCCAGAGGGGGCCAGCTTCGGCGGCGGCAACGATTAAAGTATATCCGGGTAGGTCTAAGCCGGTGCCGACGGCCACTCTCAGGGGGGGTTCGGAAAGGAGATAATGACTATGCTGCACCCCCGTTAAAATCTGCTCTGGAATGGCGATTTTTTGCAGGTATTGCCCGCTTTCAGTACCGATTAGGGTGACAATGCCAAAATTATCGGTTAAGTCGCTAATTTCCACCTTATCGAAGGGGAAAATATAGCGATCAATCAATTCCAGTAAAAATTGACGACGTTGGGGAGAAACGAGGATGAGGAGGGAATCATCGCCAGCGTAAACTGTGACAAAATCGAGGGTACGACCGGTAGAGTTAAGGAAAATTGTCTCACAACCCTGACCCGGTTTCAGGCGATCAATCGCATTACTGGTTTGATTGTGGAGAAAACGCAGTCGATCCTGGCCTTTTAATTCTAATAAACCCCAATCGGAGCGATCGATTAAAATTGTTTGGGATGCTAAACTTTGGGGATCATTGCTGTAATTTTTCAGAAAATTAGCGGCATACTGTGCCTTGATCGTTTCTAAATCTGCTTTCATTGGGGTAAATTAGCGAATAATTGCTTAATAATGCGCTCGGTTTTCGTTTCCAAACTCTGCCAATCTAGTTCACCGGTGGGGTCGAGGAGACTGGTATCGATGGTGACGCTCTCTCCTTCATCGGTGGGATAATCGAGAAAACAGACTTGAAAACAAAGTTCCCAAATATTTACAGTAACGGAGCGATCGAGATAAGTCAAACAGAGCAGATAACTGGGATAGGGATCTTGAATTTCTGTATAAGTTCCTTTCCAGAGGGAATTTTCTAACTGTTTACGCAGATTATCCAGCACCCGAATAAATGCCGGTTGCATTAATAATTGTGCCTGTTCCCAAGCGATAATATCTTTAAATTTTGGATTCATCTTATCAGTGATCAGTTATCAGTTATCAGTTTACTGTTTACTGATCACTGATCACTGATCACTGATTTAAGCTGTTACTAGGGTTGCTTCCTTAGCTGCCATCATTTTCATCAGGTCTAACATCCGGCAGGAGTAACCCCATTCGTTATCGTACCAAGAGACGACCTTAAAGAAATTGGCATTAAGTTGAATGCCAGCTTTAGCATCAAAGATACTGGAACGGGGGTCAGTGATAAAGTCACTCGATACCACTTCCTCATCGGTATAACCGAGGATACCTTTCATCGGTCCTTCGCTGGCGGCTTTCATAGCGGCGCAGATTTCCTCGTAACTGGTGGCTTTTTCGGTTTTAAAGGTTAAATCCACCGCCGAAACGTTGGGAGTTGGCACACGGAAAGCCATACCGGTTAATTTGCCTTTTAGGGAAGGAATAACTAGGGTTACTGCTTTGGCTGCTCCCGTGGAGGAGGGGATAATATTTTGACCAGCGCCGCGACCACCGCGCCAATCTTTTTTCGATGGACCATCCACGGTGGGTTGAGTGGCGGTCATCGAGTGTACCGTGGTCATTAATCCTTCCGCTAGTCCGAAGTTATCGTTAATAACTTTGGTGATCGGGGCTAAACAATTGGTGGTACAACTAGCGTTAGAGACGATCAGATCCTTAGCGGGATCGTACTCATTATCGTTAACACCTAGTACAATAGTACGAATTTTGTCGGGATCTTTGGTGGGTGCGGAGATAACCACCCGTTTGGCCCCAGCTTCTAGGTGTTTTCCGGCCCCTTCGGCGGTGGTAAATAAACCGGTGGACTCGACCACATAATCGGCCCCGGTTGCACCCCAGGGTAGTTGAGCGGGGTCTTTAATCGAGTAACAGGGGATAAACTTACCATCCACGACGATGCCATCTTCTTTTGCTTCTACCGTACCCTGAAAACGTCCGTGGGTGGAGTCGTATTTGAGCAGATAGGCAATATTATCGGGGGGGACGAGATCATTGATACCAACAAACTCGAAATCAGGATTTTGGATACCTGCCCTAAAAACGAGGCGACCGATACGACCGAATCCGTTGATGGCGACTCTTACTTTTGTCATGAAAAAAACTCCTTTGCAGCTGCGATAAGCTTAGGCACGATCAAGAAAAAACAATCCGAGAATTGATTAGCCTGTAGAGAATCACTATATATGCTAATCAGCTTTTATCGATCGCTAGATGAAGTATAGAAAGATTTTAAGTTTCAGTGCTTCCAAGATAAAAAATCATCAATTTGCTACCCTAGTCCTCCCCGCCACCGGCATCGAGAAAACCTGATGTTGGCCTTTGCCGACAAACGAAAATATGATTATATAGCCTTTTGGGAAAAGCCGACATTAAAAAATCATTAAAAGCTTTCTGAGAATTTGTGGATCCCTAAGTTAAGAAGATATTAATATGCCTTTAAAAGCGATTTAAAAACCCCGCCCGACTGACATAAATTCCCCTAGCCGGATTGGCAAAATATAGCTTATTTTAATAGTTTTTTGCGCCCCAAAAGGTTAGACTCTTGATTACAGTTTTAAAACTGACCGAGAGTTAACCCTCTCGATGGAGAAATTGTCTATCAACTCTCTTAATCTCATCGTTCATAGATATTGGAGAAATATTCATGGTATCCGCACCAGAAAGACCCTTAACAGAACAAAATCCCCTTTCTCAAGACGAACTCTACAAAACCCATGCCTATTGGCGCGCTTGTAACTATTTAGCTGTAGGTATGATTTATCTGCGCGATAATCCCCTGCTTAAAGAACATCTTAAACCCGAACACGTTAAGTATCGTTTACTTGGTCACTGGGGAGCAAGTCCGGCCTTAAGTTTTACCTACGTTCACCTCAACCGTTTAATCAAAAAATACGACCTCGATATGATTTTTATGGCCGGTCCTGGCCATGGGGCGCCGGGGGTACTCGGTCCGGTTTATCTAGAAGGAACCTATTCGGAAATTTACCCCGATAAAAGTGAAGACGAGGAAGGATTACAAAAATTCTTTAAACAATTTTCTTTTCCCGGTCACATCGGTAGTCACGTCACCCCCGAAACCCCCGGTTCTATCCATGAGGGCGGCGAACTGGGTTATAGTGTTTCCCATGCCTACGGTTCTGTTTTTGACAATCCCGACCTAATTACGGCCGTGGTGGTGGGTGATGGGGAAGCTGAAACCGGTCCCCTTGCCACCGCATGGCACTCGAATAAATTCCTTAACCCGATTCGCGATGGTGCGGTACTGCCAATTTTAAACTTAAACGGTTATAAAATCGCTAATCCCACCATTCTCTCCCGTATTTCGACCCACGAGTTAGAAAGTCTCTTTGTCGGTTACGGTTACACTCCCTACATCGTCGAATGTAAGGAAGATGAAGACCTCATGCACTGCCATCAAAAAATGGCCGCTACCCTAGAACACTGTATCAATCAGATTCGCTCCTATCAACAGGAAGCTCGCAGCACAGGAGTGGCTAAACGTTACCCCTGGCCGATGATTATCCTCCGGTCTCCCAAGGGTTGGACAGGTCCGAAAAACGTTGATGGTCATAAAGTAGAAGGATTCTGGCGCGCTCACCAAGTCCCCATGGGGGCCATGCAGGAAAACCCCGAACACTTGAGAAAATTAGAGGAGTGGATGAAAAGCTATAACCCGGAGGAATTATTTGACTATACCACGGGTAAATTTAAGCCAGAATTTAAAGAACTCGCTCCTAGGGGTCATCGTCGCATGAGTGCTAATCCGCACGCTAATGGCGGATTGCTGCGTAAAGACCTAAAAATGCCCGATTTTCGTCAGTATGCCGTAGATGTCACCCACCCGGGCCAAGTGGAAGCAGAAAACACGGGAGTGATGGGGGTATTTTTGCGGGATGTAATGCGAAATAATATGACTAATTTTCGCGTTTTTGGTCCCGATGAAACCGCTTCTAATCGTTTAGCGGCTCTCTATGAAGTGACTAAAAAAGCTTGGTTAGCTGATACCTATCCGGAGGATTTAGATGGTAGTCAATTATCTGCCGATGGTCGGGTGATGGAGATGCTGAGTGAACATACTTTAGTCGGTTGGTTAGAGGGTTATTTATTATCCGGTCGTCACGGTTTATTTCACTCCTACGAGGCTTTTGCTCATGTTATTGATTCCATGTTCAACCAACACGCTAAATGGCTCGATATCTGCAAAAATCATGTGCCTTGGCGCGCTTCTGTTTCCTCTTGGAATCTGTTATTATCCTCGGTGGTTTGGCGGCAGGATCACAATGGTTTTAGTCACCAAGACCCCGGTTTTATCGATTTAGTAACCAATAAAAGTGCCGACGTGGTGCGGGTTTATCTTCCCCCCGATGGGAATTGTTTATTAAGTGTGGCTAACCACTGTCTCAAGAGCAAGGATTACACTAATATTATCGTTGCTGATAAACAGAAACACCTGCAATACTTGACTATCGAGGAAGCAATTAAACACTGCACCAAAGGTATCGGTATTTGGGATTGGGCAAGTAACGATGATGATGGAACTAATCCCGATGAACCAGATGTAATTATGGCTTGCTGTGGGGATATTATCACTAAAGAATCTTTAGCAGCAACGGCAATTCTGCGGGAGGAATTCCCTTACTTAAAAGTTCGCTTTATCAACGTGGTTGATCTGTTTAAATTACAGTCGGAAAGTGAACACCCCCATGGTTTATCGGAACGGGATTTTGATAGTTTATTTACCCCTGATAAGCCAATTATTTTTAATTTTCACGGTTATCCTTGGCTGATTCATAAACTTACCTACCGTCGCAGTAATCAGGAACGTATTCATGTGCGCGGTTACAAAGAAGAGGGGAATATTAATACTCCCCTAGAATTAGCCATTCGTAACCAAGTTGATCGTTTTCATTTAGTAATCGATGTCATTGATCGCGTGCCGAAATTAGGTTCTGCTGCCGGTCATGTGAAAGAACGGATGAAAAATGCTATTATCGATAATCTCGATTATGCTTTTACCAATGGTATCGATAAGGACGAGATTACTAACTGGAAATGGCCTTATTAATTAGGCTAGAAAGTGGTTTAGGTGATGATAATTTATTAGTTTATCGATAAATTTCATCTTCCTATTCCACCTAAATAAAATATTCTTGATTTTCTACAGGGTGAGACCATCTCAAAAGCTGTTGACAATTGGACAATTTTGTGATCCGCATGGGTATTTTAGGTGATACCAGTCAATCAGAATAGTTACGAAATCTTAACAATTGAGATGGCAAATTCTCCTCAAATTTGGATCATTTCATAATCAAAAGTTTACTTTGTCAAGGATTGTTAAGATGCGCTTGCCTAAGGTTTTTACCGTTGAAAAGGGTTAATTAGATTTAATTTACTGATCCAATTAAAATCATCAATATTGCGAGTTACAATTGTTAAATTATAAACGAAAGCTGTTCCCGCAATAATGGCATCTCCTAAGGACATCTTTCTGATTTGTTTTAAAGTTACTGCTTGGTTAATTACAGGTTGAGAGATGGGTAAAATTTGAGAAGCATTAAAAAATTCTTCAAAATAGACTTTATCCTGATGAGTTAACCGATGGTAGCCTAAAACTTCCAGATAGGATAAAGCAGATACATAAGGAGAATTTTCTGCAATAAACTCCCGGAGAAACTCATTTTCCAATTGAGCGGCATAGATAATAATATTACTATCTAATAACATGATTTAATCCCGATCAGGAAGAGAGCGATCGCACCGATTTTGTTGTTGCCACTGTTGGGTATCAACATCAGTAAAAGTATTATTATTAGCAATTTTTTTCAAAGCATTGGCCATTTTTTGACCGTTAGATCGATTTTCACCAATAATATTTTCTTCTAGTAAGGTAATATAAACATTAACAGGATATTCGGAGTTGATTTCAGGGGTTTCATCAAGCCATTGAAGGGTATTATTTTTCAAAATTGCTTTAAAGGTTTTTACCATAGTTTTCTCCGCCGTTAAATGATACAGGATAAATGATTCAGACTAGCCCTAACCCAATTTTAACACAAGACCAACCCAACAAACTCCCCTGAACTCAATCTTTTAAATTAACGTCTTTGGATCATTTCATAATCAAAAGTTCATTACCAGAGCGAAAAATTACGCAAAATGGTGATAGTCACTTTACCTGTTTTTAAGGGAGGCTAATTTATCGACGATGACTGGGTGAAAATTAATCATTAAATCAATTTATAACAAGCAATCGAGGGTTTTACTCTTGTGTTAATGTACCTTAAAAAAGTAGCTATCACTTTATTTTAGCTCTTGGAAATAAAATTAAGATAAAGCGTACTAGAATAGATAATTTCTTCGTTTGAAAAAACGCATTCAATCATCTATTTTAATAAATGTTCTATTTCTTCATCTGTAAAACCAAATTGTCTAAAAATTCGTAAAACATAAGCAGGGGACATTTCTTTTGCACCTATATCAATAGGAACGATTCGACGTTGATTATACAATACTCTACAATATAAACGATGATCACCTTTTCCTTCTCGATAAAATTGACAGCCTCCTTTTTCAAGAATTTTGATTAGTGCTTTGGGTTTAAGAGAAGGAATATTTTTAGGCATAAACTTTTCTGAGTTCGTAAGTTTCGGGAGTTTCAGAATCTCCCACAGTTAAAAATTCATGAAGTTCGTCTATAGGAATAGGACTGGTATATATATTGGCTTGATCATGATAAATCTCCCAAAAAGATTCAATCGCTTCTTTTAGTTTCTCCATAGCTTTTTCCTGAGTTTCTCCTTGTCCAACTAATCCATTTTCAAGACATAATGAAACCCAATAGTCTGCACTTTTTCTCAGAATAACGGTATAAAAGTTCATGGTGATTGTTCCGTTGAAATTTTAATCGGGGATTAGAATTTACTCCAGCTTAATTTTAACACAAGACCAACCCAACAAACTCCCCTGACCTCAATCTTTTAAATTAACGTCTTTGGATCATTTTATCAATAGACAATAAATAAAGTGCATTATACTTTGTTAATGCACCCGATCAGAAAAGCGATCGCTTAGGATAATATATGATTATGTAATTACTAAAACAGACTCGGTAGAATTATCGCTAAATCTCTTAATAGCTTGTTTATGTTTTAAAATAAGACTGATTAGATGATGAGTGGTACAATTTCCAATCCTCAGCCAGATGAACTTTGGAGGTTGGCCATACAACAAACTCCGTTGATAAAAATCAGAATCTTTCGAGACAATTATAAATCCATTGATACGCGCATATTCCCAAATCCTTTGATCGGGAAACCCTTTTAGGCTACAATCTCTAACATGAGCGCTATCGGGAAAATGTGATACCAGTAACAGAGGTAGTTTAGGTGATAAATTTTCGTCAAATAGCAGTTTCATAGGGAATAACCATTAAACGACGATCCCGCTCGGCGGCAAATGCAAAACAGGCTTGTATATCTTCTAAGGTAAGATCGGGGAAATCATCTAATATTTCTTCAATAGTCATCCCTCCTCCTAGATAATCAAAAATATCTGCTACTGCAATACGAGTATTAACAATGCAAGGTTTGCCACTGCGAATGTCTGGGTTAATCACAATCCGATCTCGATATTTAGCTGCAAAAGACATAGTAATAATTGTTGTTGACTAATGATTATTATAGCTTAATGTTAATTGTACTTTAAGCTTGATAAATCTTAAAACTAAAGCCCTCGACTTTTAGGTTTCAAAAATTCTATTATCAATAAGCTGCATTACACTACCTTAATCCACTCTAAAAGAGCGGCGATCGCACTTTTAATGTTAAACTAAGATCAGAAAACTTTTTCTATCATTTATGAAAAAACTTAGAGTTTATATCGATACATCAGTCATTGGAAGCTGTTTAGATGATGAATTTTCCTTAGAGTCCAATCAATTGATGGAAGCCATTAAGCAAGAAAAGTTTATTTTGTTAATGAGTGATATCATTGTTAGCGAATTAATTAATGCCTCCCAATCGGTTAAAGATATTTTATTATCGATTCCGCAGAGAGTTATTGAAGTAGTTAAGATAACACCTGAAGTTTTACAGTTAAGGAATGCTTATATCAATGAAGGAGTTGTTACATCAAAGTCTATTAATGATGCTACTCATGTAGCGGCTGCTACAATAGCTAGAGCGGATGCAATCATATCATGGAATTTTAAACATATTGTGCGCCTAGATAAAATGAAAGGCTATAATCAAATTAATTTACTCAATGGCTACGGGATTTTGACTATTATTTCTCCTTTAGAGGTAACAATTGATGAAGCCAACGACAATTAAAAAAAGTTTTGACTGTTTAGCTTTTAAACAAACCAGTCAAGAAAAAATGGCTGAAGACATGAAAAATCTCAGTTATTCAGATCAGATTGAATATCTTCAAAAAAAGATTAATGAAAGTGATTTAAAGTTATGGTGGGAATCCATCAATAACAAGAAATAAGGCGCATTATACTCTGTTAATGCACCCGACAAAATAAGCGTGCTGCTACGCAGTGCCTTCAGTATCACACTCAGTCTCCAAAAATGCTCTCAAATATCTCACGCTTGACTCTAAAGTTAATTTCTCTAAGTCTTTGATAAAAACTCTCCAAATTTTCAATTTCTATCTTTCCTTCTTTGAGAAGTTTACGAATAATCGCTAAAGTTCCTTTAACATTTAAGCCTAAGCGTAGTGCTTCTTTTCTTGCTGCAAAGTCATCAAGGATGATATAATCAGTTTGTAATTCTATTCCTAAAGTAATGGCATCAGATTCACCTTTCCCTAAACGTTCATTTAAACTATTTGCTAGAGAGATTAATTTAATATTTAGGATAATTAATTTCTGTTGATTGATCAGCTTATTAAGAGTCTCTGAAGATTGATCTTGTTTGGCATTAATTTCTTGTTGTACGGTTGCAGGCAAATAAAAATTATCATTAGAATCTAGGAATTTTTCTAAAAATCCTAACTGAGACAAAAAGATTAAAGGGGAAGAATTGAAAACAATTTTCATAGAGATTACCATTTTTTTTCTCTATCTATGTCTTCTGTAGTAAGATAAGAAAAATCGATTCCCATTAATTCTAAAATTTTCAAGAACATTTCTGTATCCATTTCCATGATTTCTGCGGCTTTATGAAGACTGATGATGCGAGAAACTAAAGCACCCACCACAAAAATAAATTGTTCTTTTTGTTCAATATTATCAAATAATTGTATTTCGGCGGCAATTTCTTGAAAAGTAATCGAAGTATTCATTGTCTTGCTAAGTTTCATCAATTAAGACATATCTAACTTAATTTTAACGCAAAATCAACCCAACAAACTGCCCTTATCTCAATCCCTCGAATTAATGTCTTTGGATCACTTCATCAATAGACAACAAATAAGGCGCATTATAATTTGTTAATGCACCCTAAAAAAATCAGCGTGCTGCTTTGCGAATATCTTCGAGATCGCACTGATGTTGCCTTACTGGGAAAAAATGGTATAATAACAAGGATTGATTGATCTTATTGGCAAGTAATTATGTCATCTTTAGTTATCTCACAACATATTGAAATCACTTCTGGTATCTGTGGCGGAAAACCTCGTATTGCTGGACATCGAATTAAAGTTCAAGATATTGTAATTTGGCATGAAAGAATGGGAATGTCACCAGATGAAATTATTTATCACCATCCTACTATTACCCTAGCAGATGTTTATGCGGCCTTGACCTATTACCATGACAATCGAGAAGAAATTAGACGACAAATTGAAGCAGGAGAAACTTTTGCTAAACAACTACAAGGAAACAAACCATCTTTAATTGAGAAAATATTACAGGGTGAAAATGCCAGTCAAGATTAAATTTCATCTGGATGAAAGTGTTAGTAATGCTATTGCAAACGGCTTGAGAATGCGGGGAGTTGATGTCACAACATCCCCAGAAGAGGGTCTAATTGGTGCATCTGATGAAAGACAACTAGCTTATGCTTTGTCCCAACAACGAGTCATTTTTACTTTTGATGATGATTTTCTTAGTTTGGCCTCTACAGGTATTGAACATTGTGGCATTATTTACACTCGCCAACAACGTCAGCCAATTGGAAAAATTATCAGTGATTTAGTCTTAATTTGGGAATGTTTAGAACCTCAATATATGTATAAAAAGATTGAGTTTTTGTAAAGATTAGACACAATAATAAATAAAGTGCATTATACTTTGTTAATGCACCGGATAAAAAAGTGATCGCACTTTCAATATTCTGCCAAATGCGATCACAAATCCCCATTTTTACATAAAAAAGATAATATAAAACTCAAATTTGAACTATTGTTGTGGAAAGATACTAAGATGACAAAGTTATAATTAACTCAAGCGGAAATTGAAAGCCTTACTTCTGATGAATTTTTGTATTTAAGAAATTGGATTAATAAGTTAGACGATCAACAATGGTAAAAACAAATTGAGGAAGATTTCATAGCTGGAAAACTTGATTTTCTAATTGACGAAGCATTATTTGAAAAAAGTAAAAATTAATCACTCTAACAATATGTAAACGAATAATTTTAGGGCGATTTTCCCTATCATCATAATGACAATTAACGGCATCTTTTACCATTTCTCGTAAAGATTGTAAATCATCGGCTTCGGTAAAAATAGACTCGCCTAATGCCCTTACTGTATATCCCCCTTCCGGTGCATCTTCCACTAAAAAAACTATTTCTGTCATATTTCCTTCTTTAGTCTCTAAATTTTTGCAGTAATTTTAATTATAGTTTGTTTAGTTTTTTAGATAGCACTTTTTAAAGCTTACAAGATTAGCGTTCGCCGTTTATCAACCCTAATCGCCTCTTTATTGCCAAAATGTAGTTAAACAAAGTGCAACCCAACACCAACCAAATAAATTAATAGTTGATCATCTTGGGTTTCGTGCCTCAACCCAATCTACTAAATCGGCGATCGCACTGTATTTCTAAATTGCGAAACATAAGTGGTAGCATCTTGCCACATAAGATTGTAGGAACTAATACTAAATCCGGTTATTAAAAACTGATTATTTATTCCCCTTTGCCTTTTGCCTCTTGCATGAGTGCCTCTCCTCATAACTAGCCTGTACTCAACGGATTTAGTATAAATGGATAAAAGCCTGTCATAGCAAACAGTCATGAAAAATAGAGAGAAATTATTTTATCAACGAAATATTGATGTTAAATTGTTCCAGACATTACGGACAAGGTTGCCACCTTGTTCTATTGTATTGGAAACAGATTCCGCTATCTGACGTGCGCCGTCTTGAATAACTGTAGCCGTTTCTGCACCTATCGCTCCACCAATTGCACGACCAAGCTCTCTTGCACCGGGAACAGGAACTATTCTACCCACACCATCGCCTACTTCTTCGCCTATACTACGACCAACTTTTTGAAACCAATTTTCTACAGTACGTGGAAATCTAGGTTCTTCCTTAATCATGTCATCGTTTATACCTAGTGGAGCATTAGATACGTTGGATACGTTGTTATTCACATAAGTATTATTTTCGTAAGTAGTACGATAGTAAAAATGAGTGTGTATATCTTGACTTGATGATTGACTTTCTTGGGTTTCATCATCTTCTTGTAAACGCAACCCTCTCCAATTAACTATTTCCAACAAAAAACCGTCTAACCCCTCCTCAGAAATTCTGACAAATGTTTTCACAAATAAACGACCAAGCCAAAGTTTTCTATCAGGAGTTCTAGTTCCTTTATTAGTAATAGCAACTGAAGGAATTTCTAGGGCAATTTCTTGACCAACTTCCTTAGCAATTTGATCGCGTATTAAACGGGTTCTTTCATAAAGATAGCGTTCAAAATCTTTAGGTTCGACTTTATCAGCACGAGTAAAAACAATAACTGCTCTTTTCCAAATTTCCTTACCAAATGCACTCGTCGTATGACGAATAGTGACTATTTCATCTGTCCTGACGCGAGGCTCGTCTAATTGTGTGACAAACCATAAACAATCAATCGGTTCTTTAATTTCGGTGTGAATTAACCTAAGATAAGCCTCATTATCTCCATCAGCATCACACAGTCCTGGTGTATCATAAATTCTGTAAGGAATAATGGCATTTGAAGGAGCAGGGTAGGCTTTTACAATTTTAGTTTCAGCTTCAAATTCTCCCACTGGAGCTATTTCACGCCCCATTAAAGAATTTATCGTACTAGACTTACCGACACCCGCTCTTCCTACTAACAGAAATGAAAAACCTCTCGCTTTAGCTTTCTCTTGTATTTTAAGCAGTTCGCTTTCAGCTAAATCAGCAGAAGTTGCCTCTTTTTTGATTTCGTCAAAAAACGATTCATTTGCAGTTGTTACAGGAGTTTCCCGATTTGGCAATACAAAATTTTGGGTTTTTGAACTTTGTTTTGCAAGTCTTGCCAAAAGTTGCTTTGTTTTTTGTGTTTGTTCATCCATAGCACAAAATTATCTTTAATAGTTGTTTAGTCCTGAATAGCTTTAAGTAAAACTTCCTTGAGAGATAGAGCCTCTTCTTCTATTTCTTGGATAGTAATTGTATCAACAATATCAAACTTAGCCCCTAAATCCTGTAACTCTCCATCTAAAGCCTTAAGGAAAGCAGCTGCGTCTGGATCGTTACCAATTTGAATGAAAGAGATACCTAATTCTTCATCCCTATCTATTCGCTGTGTTGCTTCAACAATTTCTCTAATGACTGATTCACGATTATCTGGCTGCCCATCGGTTACAACTAATATAATTTCCCCGTTAGGTTTAGTTTCCCCAGATTCTCGACGCTGAAAATAATTTTGAAATAAGTCCTTTAATACCTCTGCCATCTCAGTTCTGCCTAAAGGCTCATTCTCCTGAAATATTTGAATAACTCTATTGGCAGTAACATTGTCATAGCGTCTGAATCGAGTTGAAAAAGTGTAAACTGTAATACCATCTGGATCGAATTCCTCGCATTTAGCAGCTAAGGCAAGGGTTGACTCTTGCATAACATCCCAACGGCTTCTACCTCCAATCTGATCTTTGGTTGACATACTGCCACTCTTATCAATAATTAGGGTATAGTCCCTGTCTTCTAACATACTGTCATCCTCGCTAAATAGACTTAAAAATATTAACAATCTCGAAAAAAAGCAGAACCTTTCGCTTTTTGTTGCCAAGAGTGTACTGATCCCATTTTTGAATTGGCAGATAATACCGCTTTTCAAGCCTACCCTCCCGAATACTTAACCCCCTCACTATTCAGAATTTGAGCCACTTTGGTTGCATTTGAGCTATAATTAACCTCGATAGTATCGCCTGAAATTGTCACACTCGAACCTAAAGAGTTAACTACTTTTGCCTTAGCTTCTGATTTTTTAGAATCGAGCGCATATTTGTCTAAAACGAACTTCGTCATAAAATACCTACGTTAAACTGAGACATAAGCAATAATACTTAGAACTAGCGTCGCTGAGTTAGATGTGGTTAGTTTTAGGTCTGTTTTGCTTAACTACATTCCATCATGCCAAACGCTTCCAAAAAGTGACACCCCCTAAACATCGGATTTTATCGGGAGTTTTGTCGGGTAAATTTTTCTGAAAATTGGAAAAAGTGGGATTTAGTTGGGCTATAATACCCAAAAGTCTTTTGCTGTGTCGATTGTATGAATATCACGGAAGTCTTACAACTGATTGACGAACGCCTTATCGAGCGAGATAAAAAGCCGCTAAATACTATCCAGAAGGCTATTTTTGAAGGGAGTTGGCAAGGACAGAGTTATCAAGAAATAGGTAACGAATATCACCGCAGTGAGACTCATATTAGAGAGGAAGGTGCTAAATTATGGAAGCTTTTATCGGATGCTTTTGGGGAAGAAATAAGAAAATCTAATTTTCGTTCTACCATAGAAAGAATGAAGATTAAATCATCACAAATTGTTGAAATAAATCAAAATTTTAATTTTTGCTCTCAGATTTTTAATCAACTCAATAAAGATGACAAAAATAGAGAGATAAACTCTCAATATTCTCAAACATATCATGATCTAACCCTTGCTCCCCAAATTATTGACTTTTATGATCGAGAAAACGAACTCGCAACAATCTCGAACTGGGTGTTTAAGCAAAATACTCGCTTAATTGCTGTTTTGGGATTATGGGGAATAGGAAAAACCACCCTAGTTAAACGATTTATTGATCTCAATTTAGAACAATTTGAAGTGGTGATTTGGAAAAGTTTAAAATTTCCTAAGTCTTTAGATTTATGGCTAAATGATTTATTGAATACTTGCCAAAAAGAACCGAAGGAAAGAACCGATAATAAAATCCAGCAATTGTTAGAAGTTCTAAGCAATCATAAATGTTTAATCGTCTTAGATGATTTTCAAAATCTTTTTGCTGTTGGTCAAATGGCGGGTAATTATCAACCTGAATATAGTAGTTATCAACATTTTTTAAAACTGATTGCAGAAATCCAACACCAGAGCCATTTTATTCTCATTAGTCAAGAAAAATCGGCGGAAATGAACTATCTTAATCAAGAAAATTCTCCTATTCAATGCTTAGAATTATCAGGATTTGAAGCGATTGATTTTCTTAAAAATAAAGGTTTACAAGATGGGGAAAGATGGTTAGAATTAATTCAATTATACGAAGGTAATCCTTTTTATTTAACCGATATTGCCGTTTTGATCAAAGATGTTTTTGATGGCAAGGTTAACGATTTCTTGGCAGAAAATAGCTTAGTTATTACTAAAAAAATGCAGTCTCATTTAAAACAAATTTTTGGTCGCTGTTCTCCCCTTGCTCAACAAATCGCCTTAGAATTAAGTAAAGTTGATCAACCTTTATCTAGAGAGGAGTTAAAAAATAACCTAGATTTATCTGCTAGTGATTTAATCAATGGTTTACAATCCTTGCAACAACGTTATTTAATTCAAAGGGAGCAAAACCGATTTCAATTATCATCTATTTTTAAAGCGTATATCAAAAGCGATTGATTGTAATATTTTTTAGAGGAGATCGAGTCCGAAAAAGAACCCTTCCAACCTCTTAAACTGATTAGTAACAATTAGAGGCAATCAGCGATATTGATAGCGATCTGTGAGATTATTCTTGAGATAATATAAAGTCGATGTCTGATAACTGTTAACTGATCGCTGAATTTAACTTCTTAAAGAAACTTGGAACTGTTTAACCAAAGCTTCTCGCACTTTTGTCATTAAGGGTTCCACATCTTCATCGGTTAAAGTTCGATCGCTGGCACGATAGACTAAACTAAAGGCCAAACTACAATGATTTTCTGGCACATTCTGCCCCTGATAGCGATCGAATAATTCGACTTTTTCTAAGAGATTGCCTCCAGCATTTTTGATAGTTTTTGTCAATCTATCTACGGGTATATCTGTAGAAACAAAGAAGGCGATATCTCGTGCTGCCCCCGGATAGGTAGAATAGACCTGTAAACGCGGGGTAATTTTGGCACTATCGCTAAGAGTTGCTAACAGAATCGGGAACTGGATTTCAAAGGCATAAACTGCCTCAATTAATCCCTTTTGCTGACGCAATTGCGGGTGTAGTTGACCGAATATACCTAGGCGTTGTTTGCCAATCCATAAAGATGCTGTTCGTCCGGGATGAAAACGCGCATCTTCGGCATCTTTTTCGTAGCTTACTGTCAGCGAAAGGCGATCAAATACTGCTTCTAAAATCCCTTTTGCTTCGTACCAAGTCATGGCCACCTCTTTACCCGATCGCAGCCAACGTCCGGCAGGGAAGAAATCACCGCCGAAAATACCAGCAATTGCATCGTATTCGTTGATATTATCCGATTCTAAGCGAAAAACTCGCCCGATCTCGAAGCCATTTAAGGCCCCGTTACCCTGAGACTGATTATACTCAAACGCTTCGATTAAACCGTCTAGGAGATTAGTCCGCAAAGCAGAATACTCGACAAAAAGGGGATTAGCGAGGACAACTTCCGCTAATTCCGGTTTAACTAGGGAATACTGGACTAATTCCGTCAAACCGACTGCTCGAAAAGCTTCCCGTACCCGACGCTGTATAGTTTCCTCAAAGGATAATCCTCCGGCTGCGGTTTTTGCCGGCAAAGTATCGACAAAGCGATCATATCCGTACAGTCGCGCTACTTCTTCAATTAAGTCAATTTCCCGTTCTAAATCCCGATAACGGTAGTCTGGCACTGTCACAGTCCACAGAACAGGATTTTTTGAGGTTAACTGCAATTCACAGCCCAAATTGCCTAAAATCCGTTCCACATCTTCAGCGAGAATTTCACCGATCGCACCGTTATCTAGGGTAACTTGACCCAGTAGTTGCTGCAAACGTTCTAAACGCAATTCGATCGAACGACTGGACTGATCGGCACGATAATCAGCTTTAACCTGACTGCTGACAGTTCCCCCAGCTAACTCTAGAATCAAATCGATCGCCCTTTGACAAGCATATTCCAAAGCGGCGGGATTAACACCGCGTTCATAGCGTCCGGAAGACTCGCTGCGTAAACCCTGCGCTTTTGAGGAACGACGGATAGCGATCGGATCGAATAAAGCCGACTCTAGCACAAGATTAACGGTTTCCTCGTTAACTTCCGTATCTTGACCTCCCATCACCCCCGCTAAAGCTACCGGCTTATTATTGGCAGTAATTAATAAATTAAGCTCTTTTAAGCTTCTTTCCTGACCATCAAGAGTAATAATTTTTTCCCCTTCCTCGGCAAAACGGACCCCAATAGTAACGGATTTACCTCCGGCAAAACTTTGTAAACGATCGCGATCGAAAGCGTGTAAGGGTTGTCCCCACTCCAAAAGTACATAATTAGTAATATCGACCACATTATTGATCGATCGCAATCCGGCAGCCTGTAAACGCTGTTGCAACCATAGCGGAGATGGGCCAATTTTTACACCCTCGATCACCGTACCAATATAAGCAGGACAGGCTTTATTTTCTGATATTTCCAGCGTTAAATCTTTTTTAGGGGAAAATTCACCTAATTTCACCTTTGGTAGGCTTAATTCTCCTCCTGTCAAAGCTGCCACTTCCCGCGCGACTCCGATCATACTCAAAGCATCGGCACGGTTAGCGGTGGGAGAAATATCTAAAATCACCTCATCGAGTCCTAAAAGGGGACGAACATCTGTACCTAAAGAGAGATTTTCCTGGCTAAAAATGTGGATTCCTTCAGAATCCTTAGTTAATCCTAATTCTGCGAGGGAACAGATCATCCCTTCCGATTTTACCCCCCGCAATTTAGCCGGTTTAATCGTTAAATTGATTTTGGCTAAATAAGTTCCCAAAGTAGCCACAGGAACTAGAATATCAGCCCTAGCATTAGGCGCACCACAAACAATTGTACTAAGATTTTCCTGACCGATATCCACCTGACAGACACTTAGTTTATCTGCGTTGGGATGGGGTTGACGATCGATAATTTTACCAATAACCACACCCTTTGCCCATTCTCGGCGATCCTCGATCTCTTCCACTTCTATTCCCGCAATTGTCAATAATTCGGCTAATTCTTGGGGAGATTGGACAATTTTGACTAATTCTCGTAACCAGTTGATCGAAATCCGCATCGTTAATTCTTGCTTGCCGTTGGTTCTTAACTATTGTAAACCGTGGGTAGTCACCGCGACTGGGTTGGCAGGAAAGATCGCTTTCAGGTTTGCTGGGGATACTCATTTTTAAAAGTTGCCTTCAGCCAATTATTATTATAGACTATAAGTTACATGGAGTAAGAAAATCGATGAGGAAAGCAATCAGTCTATTTGCCTGTGGTGGAATTGGAGATATGGCTCTTCGCTCTGGGGGATTTGAAGTTGTAGTGGCGAATGAATTATTGAAAGATCGTGCAGAAGTATTTAAATTTAACCACCCAGAATCATTAATGATTATTGGGGATATATGGGATACAAAAAATGAGATAGTTGCAGAAACAAAGCAGCGACTCTCTGGACAAAATTTAGACATTGTTTTTGCGACTCCTCCCTGCCAAGGTATGTCTAGAAATGGCAGAGGTAAGCTGCTTAATTCTATTCGTAAAGGCTCAAAAAATGAAATCGACCAGAGAAATTTATTAATCATTCCCACCCTAGAAGTTTTTCTGGCTAGTGGAGCAGAAACACTGGTCATGGAAAATGTGCCAGAAATGCAAAATACTTATATACCCTTTCCAGAGAAAGACGATTACTTAGTAAATATTTTATGTTATATAAAACAGCGTATTGGTGATAAGTTTTTAAGTTCGATTAGCATTATAGATTTTGCTGATTATGGAGTCCCGCAGAATCGTCAACGACTTATTTCAATATTTACTAAAAATGAGAAACTGAAGAATTATTTAAAAAAGAACAATTCTCTTTTTCCTAAACCAACTCATAGTAAAGAAGGATTAGAACTTCCTAGATGGAAAACTGTTCGAGACGCAATAGATCATTTACCACCACTTGACTCTCAACGAACAGAAACTGCTAAATCAGATGATATACCATATCACTATGTACCCCTATTAGATGAAGAAAAATATTTTTGGATCAGTAATACACCAGAAGAAAAAAGTTCATTTGATAATCAATGTATTAACCCTGTTTGTAGATATAATGGTAATCCAACACACAGCGCACGCAAAAATAATGAAGGAATTAATAGAGCTAGTACAGAAACCCCCCTTTACTGCCTTAAATGTGGACACATTCTTCCTCGTCCATGGGTTAAAGAAGATGGAAAATACAGGTTGATGAAAGGTTATACCAGTGCCTATAAAAGAATGAGTTGGGACGCACCAGCCAGTACAATTACACGAAATCTCTCCTATGCTTGTAGTGACAATAAACTACATCCTATTCAAAATAGAGTATTATCTCTGTATGAAGCAATGATTCTTCATACAATTACCGAATACCCATTTTCTTGGAAACGGGCAGATGGCAAAAGAGTTAGTGATAAACTAATTAGAGAGTTAATTGGCGAAAGTATCCCACCTGCTGGATTACAAAAAATATTTGATCATTTAGTATCCATCCTCAATGATGATTGTTCTCTTGAGGAGCAAATCAAGGAAAAATATCAGCAGCTCTGTCTATTTTGAAATTAAATTGTCTTTGTTATATTTGTTAACAAAATTAATATATCTATTGTCATTCTTGATCATAATCCAGTTTTTATACATTTTCTTAACGCCTTGTCGTGACATAATTGAGACGCTAGTTGTTCTTCCACCGCCTTCTTTTGGCTGAACAATTTTCCCCCAATCATTGTCAGTTAAGTTGTTGCCAAAAAATACAGCAACTATCTGAGGTATAGTATTCTCAAAATCCCAGAGAATGCCAATAAGATTGTTAGTTTCTCTATGGTGAGCCTTCCAATCATAGCTTTTCATTACCTCGATTCTTGTGTCTCCCATATCGGGTTTTTCTTTTCCAGTCTTCTTTAATTCCCTTGGTGTAGGAACACTGCCACAAGTGGCTTTAACCTCTACTCCCCCATTAGCAAATGGACTAAATGGAGACTTATCTCGCATTCGTCTTTCTTGGGAAAGTTGTTCAAAAAAAACTTTGCCATTTTTATCCATTAACAGCAAATCTGGATAGCCGTCTTGATGCGGATTGTTGATAAATAATCCCTGGGATTTATTGGCAAATTCTATGGCAAATAGCTCACCAATAAATGCAGAAAGATTTCTCATACCTAGAATTCTAAATATATCTACTGGTATATCTTGGACGATTTTTTTAACAACAGAATGACATTCAACTAATGAATGCTCAAATATGACTTTATCGATAGTTATTTTCTGACCTTGTTTTGAGAAAAAGCTGGTATCAGAATGTTTATTTATGATATAACTCATTAATTTCTTCCGCAACAGTATTGACAAAAGTAACAATATCCATATCCAGAGCTGAAATAATTTGTTCTAAGGAGTCCAAAGTAATGTTTCTTACTCCCCTTTCAACTCCAGATATGTAGGTTCTGTCAAGATTAGCTCTATACCCTAAAGCTTCTTGACTCAGATTACGTTTCTTCCGCAATTTTCTTACAGTCACAGCAACAGCAGTGACTAGCTTTCCTGCCATATATAAACTACCAAAGAAGATATTGAAATTCTCTACAGTCCATTTTCCTTCTATGATGACTATTAATCTACGGACTATAAGTCACAAAAGCTGATTCTGAATAAACCTGTATTCGGGAGCGGCAAAAACTCTGATTTTGTGTTTGACTAAAAATGTATCCTAAAGATTGCCATCCCGTTGCGATTCTATCCGTGCCTTACTATTCCCAATATCCCGACGCTTTTACTCCCAGTTATCTGAGCGAACTACAAGGACAGATTCTCGCTTGTCCCCACTTCACAGTTAACAATTTAAATCGAGATTTCGTTAAAACCAAAGGCTTTTCCATCGCTTTTCGACGCACACAAATCAGCGAAGTCGCACGAATGTTTCCCTATTTTAAACCCTATCTTGATCGCAGTTTACAAGCTGACTGCAACGCTTTTTATCTTAACCCCTTACTCCTACAAACCGGTTCACGCGTCGATCCCCATATCGATCGCTCCCTGCGCTCCTATTGTAAAACAATCGATCCCCCGCTCCTAGTTAGCGTCCTTTATGTGCAGGTTCCTAAAGATATTCAAGGGGGGGAACTGGTACTAGCAACAGGCAATCGTTCCGTGGCCCGGATTCATCCTTGTGCTAACACCCTGATCCTCTTTCAAGGAGATCTCACCCATTCAGTTAATCCCGTTAGCTGTTCCGGTATTCGTCTCAGTCTTGTCTGCGAACAATATCGTTTAGATGCCGAAGAATTGCGAGAGATTCCCGAAATGCAGATAGAATCGCGAACCATGAAACCAGAAAAGAAAAAAAAGAAAGATCGGGTCATTGCCCTACAATAAAAGGGCATTTTTGTAAAGATATTCTAGATGGTGATGCGCGAACCGATCGTCGAATTAAGGGGAGTAACCAAAGCTTTCGGCAAGAAAGTAATCTTAAATAACGTCGATCTGAAAGTGTACGAAGGGGAAGCGATCGGCGTGATCGGTCCATCGGGGACGGGAAAATCGACGATTTTGCGCTTAGTCGCCGGATTACTGGCCCCCGATCGGGGAGAAGTGTACATCTACGGCACAAAACGGCAGAGAACCGTAGAACAGGGGGAAGATCCCCTCGGTGTTGGTCTAGTTTTCCAGCAATCGGCCCTTTTTGACTCCCTCACCGTCGGGGAAAATGTCGGTTTTGCTCTCTATCGCCACTCAAAGCTAAAACGAGCCGAAATCCGCGATTTAGTGGAAGAAAAACTGGATTTAGTGGGAATGTCCGGTTCCTACGACCTCTATCCAGCTGAAATATCCGGAGGGATGCGAAAACGCGTCAGTTTAGCCAGAGCAATTATCAGCGATCCCTCGATCGCCGCCGATCGAGCGAACATTCTCCTTTACGATGAACCCACTGCCGGACTGGATCCCGTCGCTTCTACCCGCATCCAGACGGTAATTATGGAACTTCTCAAAGTCAAAAAAGCCTGTGGGGCCCATCTCATTGTCACCCACGTCCACAGCACCATCGAAAATACCACCGATCGCATCGTTTTTCTCTATAAAGGTCAATTTCAATGGGTTGGACCGACTCAAGAGGCTTATCACTCCGAAATCCCCGTACTCAAGCAATTTTTTACTGGCAGTATCGACGGACCAATTCAGTGATCAGTAAACAGTAAACAGTAATCAGTGAACTGATAACTCGCATCTGATCACTGATCACTGATCGCTGAAATCCCCCGATTTCTCCTGTAAGATACTGTGTAGAGATGAGGAGTAATTATTTATGGAAGCTGGCGGTTCACAACGGGGGATTTCCCCAACTCTGCGGCAAAGTGGTATCGGTTTAATGTTACTGACATCGGGGGGAATATTAATCTGGTTTATCGCCTGGTTAAGTAATTTTAGCTTCGGGGGACGCAGTTATCGAGCCAGCTTCCTTTTTCCTAATGTGGGTGGCATGATGGTGGGAACCCGCGTCGGTTATCGGGGAGTGAGAATCGGGCAAGTGACGGCAATTACCCCAGAACCGGAGGGAGTCGCCGTAGAAGTGGAGATTTCGCCAGCAGATCGCCTAATTCCCAGTAATTCCCTCATCGAAGCCATTCAATCTGGTTTAGTGGGTGAAACCACGATCGATATTACTCCCCTGCAAGCTTTACCCGTCGGTGGTGTTAAAGAACCCCCTTTGAGTCCTAACTGCAATGGGGAAGTGATTATCTGTAACGGTTCCCGTTTACAAGGGCAATCGGCGCTAAATGTCAATACCTTGATCAGATCTTTACTGAGAATTTCTAATCTAGTTAGTGATCCCGATATGGTGGCCGGATTTCGTTCCTTTACTCAACGCGCTGCTAATGCCTTGGGGGGACTCGATCGCTTTAGTGGTGAGGCAACCACTGCTTTAAGCGAGGTTCGTCGCAGCGGTACTCTAGGTAAAGTTAATTCGGGGATGAGATCCCTAGAATCCTTACCGCAAGTATCCGGTTCCCTCGATCGCCTTTCTAGTGATCTTTCCGGTGTCGGGGGATTGAGTCAGGAAGCGACTACTTTACTGAGAAGTTTACAGGGAAGTGGCGGCCTGAGAAATTTAGACGCTACCCTAGTGGAAGCCCGAAAAACGCTGCTTTTGGTGGGAGAAACCACCGAAGAACTGCGGGTTTTTTTGGCAGCTAATCAAAATCGTTTAATTGCCACTCTCGATAGTATCAAAACTACCAGCGATCGCCTACAAACTACTCTCGCTGCTTTGGATCCCATCCTGACGCAAGTGCAGAAAAGCCAAATTATTGATAATTTAAATACTATTTCGGCAAATGCTGTTAAATTAAGCGAAAATTTGGGAAATTTTACCGCTTATCTCTCCGATCCTGCCACTGTTGTCACCCTACAGCAACTCCTCGACTCCTCTCGTGCCGCTTTTGCCAATCTTCAGAAAATCACCTCGGATGTGGATGAAATTACTGGTAATCCGCAACTGCGACAGGAAATTATCCGTTTAATTCAGGGTTTAAGTCGTTTGGTTTCTTCTAGCGAACAACTACAGCAGGAATTCGCCCAAGGTCAAGCAATGACAAGAATGGCCGCCCAAATTGCAACAATAGCCCCAAATCCCGCCGCTAATACCCCGGAAAAAGACGCTAAAAAACCTGAATCTGAGTAGCAGAATTTGGGGTTAGGGGTTGGGAAAAAAAAGTCCGAGCATTTGTACTAAATTGTTTCAAGACCCTGCTAGTGTGCCTAATTTTTTGTCATAGCTAAATGAGGAATTTCTTCACCATGTTGACGATAACTTTCTTTAACGCCTTCCCAAGCTAAAATTAATTGATTGAGTGCTGTTTGGGGGCTATCAGCAAAAGCGGAAACGCTAGGCATTTCTACTAAGTATGCTATCCAATCTCCCTCCTCATCTTGGAAAATATTAATGCTAAAACCGTTAAAATCGTCGGTTGTTGGGTTCATTTTCTTCCTCCTGTATTTTTAAAAATTGTTTAACTTGATCAGCTTTCGCTTCACCGTTTTTTGTCGGTTGAATAGATAGACGGACTCTCTTGGATGAATACCAAATGTGATGACTTCCTGTTTGATGGTCAAAAGTCCAACCACAAAGATTAAGCAAACTCTCAAATTCGCTAAAACGTAATCCTTGAGGTGAGTTTTTGGCCTTTTCTAGCAGTTTTTCTTTTTTTCCCATCGATCAATCACAACGAACTCAATCTATTTTAGCTTAAAGTTAAAAGAAGGAGATCGCATTTATACATCAGAGATAGAATGCAATTCGCCGCTACAATACCCGCAAATCAATTAGTTTTGCTAATCTTCGAGTTATGACTAAAAACTCCATTTTCACAAGAACGGTCACAGCATAGCCCAGAAAAGCTTAAAATAAATGAAAAAATGATTAATTTTTTGCTCAAGATGGCCTTAAATGAGCTTTTGGATAGAGAGACTTGTGGCAAGATATAATTAAGGGGTATTGAGGGAAGAAATTGGATTATGGAAGAACTTTTAGAATTAAAGGCTTTACTCTTAAAAGGTGATATTAAAGGTTCACTGGCGATTGTAGAAGACCTTGAAGATATGAGCAAAAATGGGATTATTAGCACCATTCGTAGTTATGCTGTTATCTTATTACTTCATTTAATTAAACAACAGGCAGAAAACCGAACCACTCGTTCTTGGGATGTCTCCATTCGCAATAGTGTTAGAGAAATTCAACGCCACAATAAACGCCGAAAAGCAGCAGGATATTATTTAAGTGATGAGGAATTAACAGACACTTTAAACGATGCTTATCTTAATGCTTTGGATGCCGCTTCTTTAGAAGTCGAAGCTGGTCGGTATCAATCGGAGCAACTAGAAGCTATAATTGACAAAAATAAACTGATTAGTGATGCTTTCCTTTTAATTAAAAACGTCTCTCCCTAGAAAGATTATGATAAACTCAATCTCTCAAGAACAAGCCCAAGAAATGTTACGTTGGTTAAACAAAAATCGTGACACCGTGATTGATTTATATAAAAATCAATACATTGCCTATAATGAAAAAGGGGTCATTGCTCACAGTGAAAATTTACAGAATGTTCTGGAACAAGCCAACACAATCAATCAAGAATTTGTCATTTATCTTGTTCCTCGTTGTCGTTATTCTATTCAAATATTACCAGTTCAAGTTTAAAGTAGTTTAAGATGATTTTGACAACGGCAAAATTCTATGAAAATAACCCTTTATCAACCGACGTTATCGTTATTATTGCTGCTGTTGCTATCCGGTGGTTGTGCAGTTAATCAGGAAAAAGGGAAAACCATCACTCCGCAAGCGTCTCCCCTAGCAGAAATCGTTCCTTGGCAGATGGTGGAACGAGTTACTATTTTAAAAGCCGATCAGGATCCCATCTATGCTTTAGCCATTAGTCCCGATAACTCCCTGCTGCTAAGTGGTAGTTTTGACGGCACTGTCAGGGAATGGGACCTAAAAACCCAAAAACCTCTCAGGACTTGGCAACTAGGAGATACTGTTAACGCTATCCAATTTAGTCCCGATGGTGAGACTTTCGTAACTGCCGATGCCGGGGGAAAAGTGCAACGCTGGAATACGCGCACGGGAAAATTAGAAATGACCTATCCTGGCCATGCTTTTCTCGTTACTGATGCCGCTATTTCTCCCGATGGCAAAATTTTGGCCACGGGTAGCTGGGATCGTACTGTTAAACTCTGGGATTTTCAGACGGGTACACTGCTAAAAACCCTGCGCGGCCATCATCATCCGATTCAGGCGATCGCATTTAGTCCCGATGGTAAAGGAATTGTTAGCGCCGATTACGATGGTTTCGTTAAACTGTGGAAAGTGAGTACCGGTCGCTTTATTCGGGCCTATGCGGGTAATTTATTCCCCGTTTATCGGGTGCTTTTTTCCAAGGATGGTAATATCGCCGGTACTGCTAGTCAAGACGGTTCGATCCGCAGTTGGCAAGTGAACAGCGGCATCGGCACCACCACTATTCTCGCCCATAACGACGCTGTTACCGATATGGCCCTGCTCGATGGGGGCAAAGTTTTGGCCAGCACCTCCGGGGATGGAACCGTCAAATTTTGGGATGTTAATACCCGTCGGCGCTTGAATACCCTGAAGGGAAACGTCATCTTAAGAATGGTTGCCAGTCAAGATGGTCGTTGGTTAGTCACTGGAGATCGAGACGGTGCGATCGCAATCTGGCGGGGAATCTAATTGACTATAATTAAGACTAGAGTGTTTTCTAGGGCGAAATATAGCTATGGCAGCAGTGATTTTAAACTTAGATACAGTCAATCTCAGCGATGAGCAGTTTTACTGTCTCTGTCAAGTTAACCCAGATTGGCAATTGGAAAGAAACGCCCAAGGAGAATTAATTGTGATGCCACCTGTTGGGGGAATTAGCGGCAACCGAGAAGCCGATTTTATCATTGACTTAGGTATCTGGAATCGTCAAACCCGATTGGGTAAAGTCTTTAGTTCGGCGACGATTTTTCGTTTACCGAAAGGCGGATATCGCGCTCCTGATGCCGCTTGGGTGAGTTTAACCCGTTGGCAAGCTCTAAGTCGAGAAGAACAGGAGAAATTTCCGCCTATTTGTCCCGATTTCGTCATTGAACTGCGCTCCCGTAGCGATTCCCTCCCAGAAATTCAAGCTAAAATGCAGGAATATCTCCATAGTGGTTTGCGATTAGGTTGGCTAGTTAATCCTCAGCAACAACAGGTGGAAATTTATCGTCCTCAGCAACCCTTAGAAATTATGGAACTACCCGCTAATTTAAGCGGAGAGGATGTCTTACCAGGCTTTAGTCTATTTATCTCCATTTTTGAGTAAAATATAGTCAAGACTAATGTATGATTCTACTTGTAAATTTATCGCCCTGGAATATTCGAGAGATTTAGCCACTTGGTTATTAGGTAAACCTTTAGATTTAACCGAAATTAAACCCTCAGAGTTGTCATTGGAGCCGATAAGAGCCGATAGTTTAATCTTTTTAGAGTCAGAAGAATTAATCTTACATATTGAGTTCCAAACCGACCCTAAAGAGGATATTCCCTATAGAATGCTCGATTATGCCACAAGACTCTATCGACGCTATCAGGGCAAACCTATCTATCAGGTAGTGATTTATCTAAGGAGGAGTACCTTACCCCTAGTCAGACAGAATGACTATCAACAGGGAAAAACTTATCATCAATTTGAGGTGATTAGACTATGGGAACAACCCTATCAACCCTTATTACAAGCACCAGGACTATTGCCCTTTGCTATACTAGCTCAAGCTGAGGAGCAAGAGAATTTACTGCGGCAAATCGCCCAAAAAATCGAACAAATCAGCGACAGTCGAGAACAAAGCAATCTGGCTGCCTCCACCGCAATTCTCGCTGGATTAGTATTAAACAAAGACATCATTCAACAATTGTTGAGGAAGGATATTATGAAAGAATCTGTCATCTATCAGGAAATCAAAGGGGAAGGAAGACAAGAAGAAGCCATCAATTTGCTTCTACGTCAATTAAATCGGCGTATAGGTGGCATTTCTGCCGAATTATCTGCCAATATCCAAAGTCTTTCTCTAGAAAATTTAGAAAACTTAGGAGAAGCTTTATTAGATTTTCAGTCAGTAGAGGACTTAGAACAATGGCTAGAAAATGAGCGTTTTTAACTAATTTACTGCGGTTATTTTTATTCTATTAATTCCCTCTATTATCATTATGTCAGATCATCAAGCTAGTTATGCCGTCAATGCAATGTTAGGTCGATTGTATTTGAAAAATAAGGCGTTTCAGTCCCTAAGTTTTGAAGAACAACAGTCGATAGTTTTGGACATAATTAAAGAATCATTCCGTTGCGATGTCAATATCGGTGAAATTCTCAGTAATGAGTGTTTTTATGATTTTGATGATGTGGAAGAACAGAGAACGATAGCAACGATATTTCAAATTTGTTCCTACTGTGGTCAAGCATCAGCTAACGTACAAGACTATGGAGATGATTTTAGCAAAGAAGCAATTTGTTCCGCTTGTCTTGCTAAATATTTCCCCGATGGATATTAGAGATAATTTAATCTCAACCTAGGGATAATCAATATTCAACAATTGTTGAGGAAAGATATTATGAAGGAATCTGTCATCTATCAGGAAATCAAAGAGGAAGGAAGACAAGAAGAAGCCATCAATTTGCTTCTACGTCTATTAAATAGGCGTATAGGTGGCATTTCTGCCGAATTATCCGCCAATATCCAAAGTCTTTCTCTAGAAAATTTAGAAAACTTAGGAGAAGCTTTATTAGATTTTCAGTCAGTAGAGGACTTAGAGCAATGGCTAGAAAATGAGCGTTTTTAACTTTACTGTCCAAATAAAACCGAACTATTGCCAGAGCCTTGGAACAAAATCCAAGTCATCAGCAGATTAGATACAAAAATCGCTAAGAGCATAGTGACTACAGCTGCGGTCGTAGCTTGGCCGACTCCTTTAGCACCGCCATCGGTCGTTAAACCCCAATTACAGCCGATAATCGCGATTAAAGCCCCAAAAACCAACCCTTTAACTGGTCCACTCAGCACGTCTCCCACGCGCAGAAAACCGCGAACCGAGTCGAGAAAAACTGAATTAGCAATTCCGTATAAACTTTGGCCGACCAGCAAACCGCTACCCAAACCGATCAGCAATGCCATAACACTCAAAGCGGGAACCATCAGACAACAGGCAATTAAACGAGGCAGCACCAGATATTCCACGGGATCGGTTTTGAGCATATAGAGTGCGTCGATCTGCTCTGTCACCTTCATGGTACCGATTTCCGCCGCAAAAGCCGATCCTACCCGACCGGCTACCACGATCGCCATCATAATCGGACAGAGTTCCCGACCGAGAGCAAGGGCCAAAATTCCCCCCACCATACTGCCGGCGCCCAAGGCTTGGAACTCCCGGGCCACTTGGATAGTAAAGATCATCCCGATCACCGCAGCCGTGATCATGGCGATAATCAGCGAGGCGGGCCCGGCTGCCACCATTTGTTCTTGGGTGACGCGCCAATCGGGTTTGCGTGTGAATAGGAAGTAAAAAACCCTGCCGGTTAATAGTACCGCTAACCAACAGCGCCGAAACCAGGAGCTTAATTCCTTGCTAAAAATTGCCAATAAATCCTTCATGGCCCTCAAAATCGATCGGACTAGAGAAAAGTCTATCCTGTTTTGTCTTTTAACTCCCATTCCCTACCATGCTATGGATAGTGCAGAATTTTTGTACTAGACCTCTGGCAGAAATCAAAAATCTTCCGTTAGGTGAGGAGTAAGGCTTCGGCCGTGAGCTCAGCCGAACGGAGCCAGTAGTCTCGGAGTCAGGAAAATTAAGAATGAGCATTAATCAATTAAATGCTCTATTTAACCCCAGTTCGGGTTAAGCAGCGGGGGGTAAAGCCCATTCCATCTTCAAGGAGGGTTTTTTCGGCTGGTGACAGTAAGCAATCAAACCACAGAGAAGATTAACGCAAAAATTAACAGGGCTGCGGTGGCGGGAA
>NZ_JADBUP010000077.1:0-5366 GCF_020245605.1 Microcystis sp. M061S2
ATAAACTCCGCTATTTACAGAGTTTTATGTGTCAACATATCAGCTATGTACACTGGTTTAGGAAAATTGTCTATTCAATTTGAAAAATGGCGTTTTGGGGTTGTTATGTTCTTAAATGTAAAGTTTTGTTACGAGATTCAACGTTTCTGGTTCAATCTCTAGGTCTAAAGCTTGGGCAATTTGTTCTATAGTTAATCCTAAGGCCAATAAACGGGGAATAGAGTTTAATTTAGCGGTTAATGCTCCTTCCTCTCTGCCTTCCTCTAAAATATCTTGATAGATGACTGATTCTCTCATAATGTCACTCCGAAGGATTTTTTTAATCGTCTCTCGATTGTAATTTCTCGATTGCCTCGGGGGATAAATCGGTAAATCGGACGATTTCTGGGATAGAAAAACCAGCAGATAGCATTTTTAGGGCAATTTGTCGAGCTTTTTCGTCTTTGCCTTCCTCTTTGCCTTCCTCTCTACCTTCCTCTAAAGCTTCTTGATAGACTTTAGTTTCTCTTAAATCACTTAAACTAAACATTTTTTCAATCTCCTTACGGTTTAATTTGGGCAATTTATAAATGAGAATAGTCTCAATTAATTCTAGAATGTCCTGTCTTTTTAAAGACTCCTGAAATTGTTGTCTAACTTGTTGAATCAGTTCTTTTCCCTGTGCTAAGGTGTTGGGTTCCGATTCTACAATTAATTGTAACACTTTTACCCCCAGAGAATCCCCCTCATCTAACTGATTCAGATAATAACAGTTAACCCGGCCTGACTCAAAGAATTCTTGATAACGAGATTTCGGACTATTTTCAATTTCCCGATGCGGATAAATGATCACCCCTTGCCAATTGTTCTTACTCTCACTCTGATGAAAATAGAGAAATATTTCACTAAAAAAGCGCGAGTAAAACCGTTCATCTTTTTGAAATTGTACCTCAACAAAGTAAATCGGGTCATTAAGGTTATCGGGAAGAAAGACCCCATCTAAACGAAAAGCAAGTTGTTTAACTTCTAGGGAGGAAAATTGATAATGATTGACGGTTTCAGGGGGAAGATTGAGCAAATCAAAGAAACTTTCAGGAAAAGTCTCAAAGAGACGATAGAAAATACTGTCCGTTTTCACTCAATTTTGTCCCTCAATGACTTGTTGTACTTGTTCAATCTCTAAGTCTAAAGCTTGGGCAATTTGTTCTACACTTAATCCTAAGGCAAATAATCGGGGTATAGAGTTTAATTTAGCGGATAATTCTCCCTTCTCTCTGCCTTCCTCTAAAATATCTTGATAGATGACTGATTCTCTCATAATGTCACTCCGAAGGATTTTTTAAATCGTCTCTCGATTGTAATTCCTCGATAGTTGCGGGGGATAAATCGGTAAATCGGGCAATTTCTGGGATAGAAAAACCAGCAGATAGCATTTTTAGGGCAATTTGTCGAGCTTTCTCTTCTTTGCCCTTTTCCTCTCCTTCCTCTAGGATATCTCGATTTAGAGGATTTTTTCTAAACCGTAGACGAGGGATTGCAGCTGAGTAACTTTGCGGATAGAGAGGAGAACCCCCGGCATATAACAGGAGCGATCGCTGGTATCATGACGAAGGGTATAGATTTCTCCTGGTGAACCGAAAATGACTTCCTGGTGGGCAATTAAACCGGGTAAACGCACGCTATGAATACGGATGTTCTCAGCAGTTAAACCGCCTCTAGCGCCGGGGATGGTTTCTTTTTCGGAAACTTGGGCAGGATTAAAGGTTTTACCTAATTCGGCCAGTAATTCGGCGGTTTTAATGGCTGTGCCACTGGGTGCGTCTGCTTTTTGATTGTGATGCAGTTCGATAATTTCTACATGATCAAAGTAGCGGGATGCTTGCACGGCAGCCTGTTGTAGTAAAACCATGCCAAGGGAAAAATTGGGGATAACTAAACAGCCGGTGCTGGCTTTTTCGGCAAATTCGGCTAAATCTTGCAGTTGTGCCGCCGATAATCCCGTAGTTCCCACCACGGGACGCACTCCATAGGCGATCGCACTGCGGGTATTGTCATAAACACCGTCGGGATGGGTAAAATCCACCATCACCCCTTGCACTTTTTCCTGAGTTGCCAGGACTAAAACACTCTGTAAATCGTCGAGAATCGGCACTTCTAGGGGTTCACAACCGGCCACTTCCCCCACATCCTGACCTCGAAAAGCTGGATTTCGATCCACTGCACCCACTAAGATCATATCGTCGGCACGAGCAACGGCTTTAACGACTTCCCGTCCCATTTTGCCGGCTGCACCGTTGACAACTACGGGAATCGGGTTTCTATTTTCGGTCATAGTTAATTATTCTCCTTATATGTAGGGATTATGGACTGTTGGGGTGGAGGGGTATTTCAGGGACAAAGGAAAAAACCCCAACACCTAACCGCCTTTTGCCTAATCACTGAATTAATTATCCGTTTTCTCATGCACAATGATCGAGGGGTAGTTATGATAAAATCGTGATTATTTAGGGAAAATCTCGGTCGTTAACCCTCCATCCCATGCTTAAACTGTCGTTTTTAGGGATTGGAAGAAGGGCAAAAATATCAGGCGTACAGTGTAAAAGTGAGAAGGTCTAGAGCATTCTACATTTTGCGCTGTTCCTACGTCAATGGTGCTTTGTCTGGGTGATATTTTGGCAAATGTGAGATGCACCCTTAACCATATTTTATCACCTCAAACTAATCAACTTATTATTTGGCGAGTTCTAGCAGTTGTAAAAATTAATTGCTCGCTGAATTTTGATGATAAGATAAATTTTTAGTGATCACTTTCCACGCCGACTTTAAGGGGTTTCTGTTTTCCAATGCTTTTACAGAAACGGCAACAGTATCCATACTATTTAACTGCAACAATTGATATCCTCGTGCGCTCAAGAGACTCCGAGCGGATATCCTATCGCTATCCGAAAGATGTTTATGCTCGTACAGTATCAAACTAGGCTGAAACCGATCAATATCTATCATTTTCAGTACCTCGTAATCGAATCCTTCCGTATCTATGTGGATTAAGTCTACAGTGCCAACCGAGTTCCGGTTACATAACTCTTCAAACGTTATACATTCTACTTGAGTTTTCCGAATTAGTTGTTCTAGTTCTGGGATAAAATCAATATGTTTTAAGACATGAGATAAGGAAAATGAACCGATTTGATCGTACCAAACAGGCAAGGGAGAATCTGTCTCTTCAACATAGTAGAAGTCTTTAAACCCGTTTACCTCGGCAATCGCTACATTTTCCAACTTAAATCGACCATAATCACCATATTTAGAGCGTAATCTTTTGAATACATAGTCAACGGGTTCTATCATAATTCCACACCAGCGTTCATCTAGCATAAACGAACGTAGGGGATCACCGTAGCTAGAATCGTTTGAACCTACTTGAATAAAGAAAATATGCGCTTGCGAAATGGATAAACTGTAAAGCAGTGTATCGAGCTTATCCTTAAAGATTTTGTAGCGAAGACTAGGTGATTTAAAAATGCTCCAGAACTTTGACTGTTTGTCCGATCTTTTGCCGACTAATCGAGAGATATAAGTTTTAAGTTTTGCAAGTATCATGGCTAAAAAATTATAACTTTTGCTAGAAAATATTAGAACTAACTGATTTGGTTTTGAAATAGGCTAGAGCCTTGTTAAAATATCGGTTTAATCTTCTTCTCCATCCTTCTTTCGGTCGCCATCCAGACCAATCCGTTCGATCTAAGTATTCAAAAAATTGCTTTTCTGTATTCCTTAACGGAGAGAATTTAAATTTCCAAGGTTTATCATCTGATGCAAAATGTATTAGATAAGGAGCTTCCATAACCTGATGATAAACTTCCTCGGAAAAATGACTTTCTTGCCAAGAAGAAAATTTATTAGGAAGTTGATTCCAGCGTGGATCCAGTTTCCCCCAACAGCCCGCCAAAATAGCGTTGAGACCGTCCTGATCCCAGTAACGGAGACGGCTCCCATTTTCCTCTAGATAATTAATAACTTTAAAAGACATATCGTCTTCTCGCCATTTTTTTAAATTAAGAATCATTACCCCAGAGTTAAAATATGGCGTATCTGGGGATATTTGAAGTTCTTGATAAGTTTTTAAGCCATTTTTACTTGAGACTAGAGGACATCCCATATCTTGCACAGCAAATAAATATTGATTATCAATGTCAATTTTCCATAAATTGTTTAAATCTTCTTTCAAAATTAAATCACAGTCTAGATAAATAACTTTCTCAATCGACGGGGGTAAGAGATAAGGAATTAATAAACGATAGTAAGCGGCAATAGTAACATGACCCCAAGTCGGAAGTTTTTCCACGATTGTAAAGAACGCTGCTTCTTGAGGCTTTAGCCAGTTAAGTACCACTTCAACTTCTAATTTTTGTAGTGACCGAATCACCTTTTTTTTATTAGCATTGGTAATTCCCCCATCAATAACATAAATAAAAGCTTTCCCCTCTTTCAGGTTCTCTGCCAAGGAGTAAAGCATTACGCCAAGAGGAATTGCGTAATTGTTGTCCGCAGCACAGACGACTGTGGGTGTTTTAGTATTTTGCATTATCAACTCTTCGTGTCTTACAAGTTTAAATTCCATAGAAACAAGGTCAAAGAATCGCTTCTCTATTAGACATCTCTAAAAATTATAACCCAATTACAGCTTGCTTTTAGGCTCTGTCCTAATTTAAAATAGTTCAATGGCTGAAATGTATATCCATCTTGGCTAATTCAATTTCACCGAAAAAATATAGGACAATTAAAATCATTTCTATTTGGGTAAGTTTCTTAACTAGAAAGACTTTTAGCCTTTTAACGATGACGGCTCGCCTCCTCCGGATAACTGGTGTCGCAATGATGAGGGGAGCGGGATGAGCGAATCGGATTTGGCAAAAACTTCAGGGCGATCAGTGAGAACTACAAAAGGGCTATTATCAGTTATAGTACGAATATCCTCGGCGAGGGTAAGGGCATGATCTCGATATTTCTTCCCGACAGCTAGGGTGACGAAACAAATTTTCCTATCGATCAAACTCATAGGCTACTGTTGGTATTGTCTTGAACTGCCGCACACTCGGCGAGAATGCCCCCACACTGTACCATAGACCTATTGGTCTGTCAAGATTGAATTGAGAGATAAATCTCCCGGTGCTTCCCCTGCCCCTTCTGCTCTCCCTGCTTGTCTCCACTGATCCTTTTAAAATTGACAGAGTAAATCTATCGATTAAGTAGAGCTTGCTGAATAAATCTAAAAACCTTGTTGGGTAAGACTTTTAGACTTTTTGTCAATCAAAAAGTAGCAAATATGGGAGTGATCGGGGGGAAAATTCAGGGACTTTTTCCCTGAAAATTAGGTAATTGACCCC